>JBLNEU010000298.1:0-7741 GCA_050263015.1 Deltaproteobacteria bacterium
CCGGTCGACGGCGAGGTTGCCGATGGCGTGGAGGAGGTGCGTCTTGCCGAGCCCGACGCCGCCGTAGATGAAAAGCGGGTTGTAGCTCCTGGCCGGATCGTTGGCCACGGCGAAGGCCGCCGCGTGGGCGAACTGGTTCCCGGCGCCGACGACGAACCGGTCGAACGTGTACCGCGGGTTGAGCGCCCCGTTGCGCCCCCGGCGCCGGTCCCCCGCGTCGTCCGCGTGCGGCTCGAGCTGCAGCGGCGCAGGGGCGGAGCCGCGTTCGCCTTCGGCCTCGTCGTCTCCTCCGACGACGATCTCGACCGAAACGTCCTGGCCGATCTCCTTGCGCGCGGTGTCCTCGAGCTGCGGGAGGAAATTCTCCTCGATCCACTGCTTGAAGAACTTGTGGGGAGTCGCGACGAGGAGAAGGGACCCCTCGCGGCTTACGTAGCGAAGGGGCCGCAGCCACGTTTCGAAAACCTGCTCGCTGACCTGCCCCTTCAGCTGGGAAAGAACCCTCTCCCAGGCGTGGGTGCTCATCGAGGATCGGTCCGCGGGATCATGGGGCGCGCGTGGATATTGCAGAAAAATGCGTTCATTCTCGGGCGGTTAATACCTTACCAGCAAAAAAGTTGCCAACACGTTTATCCACAGCTGTGGAAAACAGGTTTTCCTTTTTCGAATCAAACAATTGATTGGGATTTCTCCGGGCCTGTCCTCATGGCAGCCGCCGCCCTGTTT
This sequence comes from Deltaproteobacteria bacterium, assembly GCA_050263015.1. Lineage (GTDB taxonomy): Bacteria > Desulfobacterota > Deferrimicrobia > Deferrimicrobiales > Deferrimicrobiaceae > JBLMWX01. The sequence continues at coordinate 727 of JBLNEU010000298.1, forward strand.
TACTCTCGTATCGACCGGCATTGATGCCATTGCGCCCCTTGTCGCCAACCGGAGAGGAAGGAAGGGTACCACAGGGGAAAAAGCGGAAGCAAGATTATTTTGTGGAGCGGCCCCGGGCGCCGATCTTCGCCCTGTACGCATCCCAGTCGACGGCCACGCGCACGCCTTCGTACGCCCGGTCCCGCGCCCGCGCGTACTCTCCCGAGCGCAACCAGGCGCGCAGCGCCCCGCGGACCGCCATCACCTGCTCCGAGGGCCGCCACGGCATGGCAGCGCCCGCGGCGCGGTTCACGAGGCAACCGTCCTGGATCGCTTCCGATACAAGGGCGAGCGGGATACCCTTGAGGTCCCGCGCGATCGCCAGGAGAACCCCTTCCGCCTCGGGGTCCAGGAAATGGAGACGGCGGGCGTAGAACAGCGCGGTGTGGTAATGGTCGGGCACGTCGAGCACTCCGTCCAGGAGGAGCTCCCGAGCCATGTCGCGCAGAAGGAGGAGGCACGGCGAGAGCAGGCCCAGGCCCGGGCGCTGCTGGCCGGGAAGACGGGGCCGGTCGAGCGCGAAAGGACGGTCCGGGTCGGTCAGCGCGAGCCACTGGATGATGAGCATGCGGAACGCGCTCTCCGGCGCGAGCGGCCCGATCGCGCGGCGCGGGTGGAAGAGGCAGAGCTGGAGGCGGGCCTCGAGCAGAAGGCGGTCCCGCGTCGTGTCCCCGGCGAACAGCAGGACGCGCTGGTCGGACGGCTCTCCGCACGACAGGACGAGCGTCGGGGCGACAAAACCGCGTCGGCGCAGCCCTTCAAGGATTCCCGCCCGGGCCAGCCGCGCCTTGACGTCTTCGGGGCCGTACCGCCCGAAGAGCCGGTTCTCGGGGTTTCGGCCCTCGAGCTCGAAGAGGATCTCGGATTCCGACGGGGAGATGGTTCCGCGGGCGCGGGACGGGCGCAGCGCGGGAAACGCGAGGAGGCGGCGCAGGGGATCCAGCCGCAGGAGGCCGGACTTCTTCATGGCGCGGCCAGTGTACCACACGGACGTCAGAATCCGGTTGACAGGAGTGAAAGGAAGAGAATAGATTACATATTTCCCATTCTTGCGGCTTGGGCAGATTCGGAAGGAGTCGAAGAGGTCATGAAGCGCACGTATCAGCCTCATAACAGGCGGCGGATCAGGACTCATGGGTTCCGGCGCCGGATGTCGACCGCGGCGGGGCGGCAGGTTCTCGCCCGCCGGCGCGCCAAGGGGCGCAAGCGTCTCTCCGTGGCGGTCAGCGGCAAGAAGTGACCGGGGCGCCCCGGGCGAGCGGCGGAAAGCCCCGGGGCGAGACGCTGCCCAGGGCGGCGCGCCTGCGCACGGACCGGGAATACCGGGACGTGGTCCACAAGGGGGAACGCACGAGCACCCCCCACTTCACCGTTTACCGCGACGGCAGGGCCCGGGGACGCAGCATGGTCGGCGTCTCGGTGGGGAAGCGCGTCGGGAACGCGGTCGTTCGCAACCGGCTCAAGCGCCTGTTGCGGGAATTCTGCCGCCTCAACCCGGACGCCTTCCCGGACGGGAGCCGCACGGCCATCGTGGCGCGCAAGGCCCTGGAGGACACGGGGCTGGCCGGGATCTCCGCCGAGCTTCTCCCCGCGATCGTGCGCCGGTGGGGGAGGAAGGAGGGACCGCCGCCGTGCGGGCCGGACAGATCCTGATCGCCGCCATCCGGTTTTACCAGCGGGCCGTGTCGCCGTACCTCGGCAACTGCTGTCGGTTCCACCCCAGCTGTTCGGAATACATGATCGGATCCGTCCGGCTCAACGGCCCGCTCGCCGGGTTTTTCGACGGGATCCGGCGGATCCTGCGGTGCCACCCCTACCATCCCGGGGGGGTGGACGAGCCGCGCCGGATCCATCTCCCGGGAACGAGGTTTCGATGGAAAAGAGGATGATCGTGGCGATCGTTCTGTCGATCGCCGTCCTGCTCGGATACCAATACTATTTCATGCCGGCTCCGCCCAAGGCCCCGCAGGGCACCGGTCAGCCCGGGGCCGGCGCGGGGGCGGCAAAAGACAATGCCGTCGCGGCGAAACCGGCGCCCGCCGCGGCCGCGCCGGCGGCATCGGGCATCCCCGCGGGCGCCGCGGGCGGAATGGAGTCCCGCCAAAGGAATCCGGTTCGCCGGATCGTGGTGAAGACGCCCCGGTTCGCGGCGGCCGTCTCGACGGAAGGCGGCGGCATCGAGTCGTTCCTCCTTGCGGCGTACAAGGACGTCCCGGGCCCGGCGGGAAAGCCCCTCGAAATCGTCGGTTCCGGCGCGGCGCGTCCGCTTCCTCTGGAGCTGGTCCTGGACGAGGCCGAGCCGGCCTTTCCGTCAGTCCCGGTGTATGCGTCCAAGGCGCCCGAAACCGTCGAGGTGGCGGCCGGGGAAAAGAAAAACGTCGTCCTGACCTGGGAATCGGCCGCGGGGGTCCGGATCACGCGCGAATACGTTTTTTCCGGCGACCGGTACGACTTCGACGTGCGCGTCCAGCTGTCGAACGGCTCGTCGGGGCCGGTCAAGGTCCGGCCCGGCCTCGCGCTCTCGCAGGTATTCGAAGGGGAGCTGGCCGGCGACTCGTACTCTTTCCAGGGCGTCGTCGTCGCCACGGGCAAGACCATCGAGCGGTTCGACATGAAGGCGATCGGGAAAGGGAAGGCGGGCCGCGTGCCGATCCGGTGGGCCGCGGCGGACGCGAAATATTTCAGCCAGATCGTGATTCCGGAGAAGGAGTGGTCGCTCGAGAAGGTCGCCATGGCCGGGGAGAAGGGCGTGCGGCTGGCGGTGGAAGACGCCCCGGTCACGCTCGCCCCCGGCGGATCGGCCGGCATCGGGGCGAAGGCATTCCTGGGCCCGAAGGAGTACAACCTCCTCGAAGCGACGGGCAAGGATCTGGAGGAGCTCGTCGACTACGGCTGGTTCTCCGTTTTGGCCAAGCCGCTCGTCTGGTTCATGGGAGCGACCAACCGCGTCACCCGCAACTACGGGATCGACATCATCATCCTGACGATCCTCATCAAGATCCTCTTCTATCCGCTGACGAAAAAGTCGCTCGTGTCGATGCGCAAGATGCAGGAGCTCGGGCCCATCATGGCCAAGCTCAAGGAGAAGTACAAGGACGACAAGAACCGGCTCAACCAGGAGACGATGAACCTGTACAAGACGTACAAGATCAACCCGTTGAGCGGCTGCCTTCCCATGCTTTTGCAGATCCCGGTTTTCATCGCCCTCTACAAGGGGCTCCTCGTGGCGATCGAGCTGCGGCACGCCCCGTTTTTCCTTTGGATCCAGGATCTTTCCGCCCCCGAGCATCTGTGGGACATCCACGTGCTCGGGTACACCCTCCCGATCCGGCTTCTTCCGCTTCTGATGGGGATCTCCATGTTCGTCCAGCAGAAGATGACGCCGTCGGGGGGGATGGACCCGGCCCAGCAGAAGGTGATGCTCCTGCTCCCGGTCATCTTCACGTTCATGTTCTGGGGATTCCCCACGGGGCTTGTCATCTACTGGCTCGTGAACAACGTGCTGCAGATCGGGCAGCAGATGATCTACAACCGCCAGATGGAGGCCGCCAAGGCGGCCTAGGCCTGAAAAGAGCCACGTGGACGAGGACGCCCCCCGGGGACAGGCGACGATCGTCGCCCCGGCGACGCCGCCGGGCATCGGGGCGGTTTCCATCGTGCGCCTGTCCGGCCCGCGCGCCTTCGAGATCGCCCGCCGCCTGACCGGCCTGGACCCCGTCGCGGCGCTGCCGCGCAGTCTCTTGCGCTGCGAGGTGCGCGGCGAAGGCGGGGAGGCGATCGACGAAGGACTCGCCGCTTTTTTTCCCGCCCCCCGAAGCTTCACCGGAGAAGACCTCGTCGAGATCCACCTCCACGGGAACCCGCTCCTGGTCGACCGCGCGGCCTCGGCCGCGTGCGCCCTCGGGGCCGTGCCGGCGGCGCCCGGGGAATTCTCCCGCCGGGCGTTCCAGAACGCGAAGATGGACCTGGCCCAGGCGGAGGCGCTCGCGGATCTGATCGCCGCGACGACGGACGCCGCGGCGCAGGCGGCGCTGCGGCAGCTTCGGGGCGCCATCGGCGAGGCGGTGGCCCCGCTCCGAGGCAGAGTCCGCGATCTCCTCGTGTTCCTGGAGGCCGCCATCGATTTTTCCGACGAAGAGGGTGTCCCCGAGGCAGGCGAACTGCAACTTCAAGAACGGATATCAGAAATAAGGTCGGCACTCGCGCCGCTCATCGCGTCGTACGCCCGGGGACACAGGGTCCGCGACGGGGCGACCGTCGTCATCGCGGGGGTGGCCAACGTCGGCAAGTCGAAGCTTTTGAACCGGCTGCTCGGCGAGGAGCGGGCGATCGTCACCGAGGTGCCGGGGACGACGCGCGACTTCCTGTCCGGGGACATCGTCTGCGGCGGCATCGCCGTGCGCCTCGTCGACACGGCGGGGCTCCGGGAGACTTCCGACCCCGTGGAGCGGGAGGGGGTTCGGCGCAGCCGCGAGCTCGTCGCGGCGGCGGACCGGACTCTTTTTCTGCTCGACGGGAGCCGGCCGGCACACGAAGGCGACCGCGCCGCATACGCGGAGGTCGCGGACCGTCCGCACCTCCTCCTGCTCAATAAACGTGACCTGCCATCGGCAGAGGCGGGGGGGGCGTTCGCCGGGCGGGGCCTCCGGGGAACCTTGTCGCTCTCCGCAAAGACGGGGGAGGGGGTCGAGGCGCTCCTGCCGGCGGTCGCCCGGGAACTGCTCCCGGCCGCGGGTGCTATAATGGCGGAGGCCCCGCTCACCCGCCTTCGCCAGGTGGAGGCGGCGCGACGGGCCGACGAGGCATTACGCCGGGCGGCGGACGCGGTCCGGGAGGGGCTGCCTGTCGAGTGCGTCGCCGCGGACGCGCGCGAGGCGGCGCAGGCGCTCTCCGAGCTCACGGGCGAGATCGCCCCCGAAGAGGTCCTCGACGCCATCTTCGGCTCCTTCTGCATCGGGAAATAGGAGGATCCGCTGTTCCACGTGGAACAAACGGGCACAAATGTCTGATTCCGTGTACGAATATCCGAAAGAGTACGACGTCGTCGTCGTCGGGGGAGGGCACGCGGGGATCGAGGCATCCCTGGCGGCAGCCAGGATGGGGTGCAAGACCCTCCTACTGACGATCAATGCGGACGCCATCGGCCTCATGTCGTGCAACCCGGCGATCGGGGGACTGGCGAAGGGGCACCTCGTCCGGGAGATCGACGCCCTGGGCGGCGAGATGGCGAGGACCATCGACGCCACGGGAATCCAGTTCCGCCGGCTCAACACGAGCAAGGGGCCCGCGGTCCGGTCGTCCCGCGCCCAGGCGGACAAGCAGCTCTACCGCCTCCGGATGAAGAAGGTCCTCGAGGAGACCCCGGGCCTCGACATCAAGCAGGCGATGGTGGATGCCGTGTTCGCGGAGGGCGGGGCGGCAAAAGGCGTCGACACCAACCTGGGCGTCCGGTACCGGGGAAAGACGGTCGTCCTGTGCACGGGGACGTTTCTCAAGGGGCTCATCCACATCGGGCTGGTGAACTTTCCCGCGGGGCGGGCAGGCGATTTTCCCGCGATGAAGCTGTCGGACTCGCTGCGCCAGCTGGGATTTTCGGTCGGTCGGCTCAAGACCGGGACCACCCCCCGGCTTGACGCCAAGACGATCGACTTCTCGCGGACCGAGGCACAGCGGGGCGATCCCGACCCTGTCCCGTTCTCCTTCGGCAACAGGACCATCGACCGTCCCCAGCTCCCCTGTTATGTCACGTACACCAACAGCGCAACACACGAGGCGATCCGGTCGGGGCTTTCCAGGTCCCCCCTGTATTCCGGGGTGATCCGGGGAATCGGCCCGCGGTACTGCCCCTCCATCGAGGACAAGGTCGTCAGGTTCTCGGACAAGGAGAGGCACCACGTCTTCCTCGAGCCGGAAGGGCTGGAAACCGCTGAATATTACCCGAACGGGGTATCGACGAGTCTGCCGTACGACATCCAGGTCAAGATGCTCCGGACGATTCCGGGGCTGGAGCGGGTGGAGATCGTCCGGCCCGGCTACGCCATCGAGTACGATTTCGTCGATCCGGTCCAGCTCAAACCGTCGCTCGAGACGAAGATCGTCGAAAACCTCTTCCACGCCGGGCAGATCAACGGGACAAGCGGGTACGAGGAAGCGGCGGCGCAGGGGGTCGTCGCGGGGATCAACGCGGCGCTCAAATGCCGGGGCAAGGATCCGGTCGTCCTCGGCCGCGCCGATGCGTATATCGGGGTGCTGATCGACGACCTCGTGACGAAGGGCGCGGCGGAGCCGTACCGGATGTTCACGTCCCGGGCGGAGTACCGCCTCCTGCTCCGCGAGGACAACGCCGACCTGCGGCTGGGGGAAACGGGATTCCGGGCCGGGCTCCTCCCGGAAGCGCGGTACCGCGAGGTTGTCGCAAAGCGGGACGGGCTCGGCGCGCTCCTGAGAAAACTCTCGGAGACCCGGGTCGCGCACGGAGATCCTGTCTGCCAGGCGGTCGAGCAGGGGGGCGGCGCCCCGGTCCGCCCTGGAATCACTTTCGCGGAGCTCCTCAAGCGCCCGGAGGTCACGGCTGCGCTGCTCGCGTCGTGCGCCCCCGGCGTTTTCCCGCCGTCCCCGAGGGTGGTAGAGCAGGCCGAGCTTGCCGTGAAGTTCGACGGCTATATACGGCGGCAGGCGGATGAGGCAGAAAAGCTCAACAAATATGAGGAAATGACGTTCCCGGGCGGGTTTTCCTTCGCGGCGGTCTATGGGCTGTCCACCGAGGTGCGTGACAAGCTCGTCCGGGTCAATCCCGTCTCGATCGGGCAGGCCCGGCGAATTCCGGGCGTCACCCCGGCGGCGGTCGCCCTCCTCCTCGTGGCGCTCAAAAAGGAGAAGGCGGCGCGCCGGGACGGATGCGGCGGGGGCGGCACGATTCCGCCCGCAACTGGCGACACGGTCGGCGATAAAGGTTTCGTTCCCCCGGCGCGCGGAA
>JBLNEU010000299.1:0-8294 GCA_050263015.1 Deltaproteobacteria bacterium
GAGGGAATCCGGGTCCAGCCCGAGGTGATGATCCCCCTCGTCAGCATGGTCAAGGAGATGAAGGCCCAGAAGGACATCATCGTCGCCGTGGCCGAGGAGACGATGAAGCGGCACAAGAAGAAATTCCCGTTCACGGTCGGCACGATGATCGAGCTGCCACGGGCGGCCGTGACGGCGGACGAGATCGCGACGGAGGCGGAATTCTTCTCGTTCGGAACGAACGACCTGACCCAGACGACCTTCGGCTTTTCGCGGGACGACTCGGGGAAGTTCATCCAGTACTACATGAACCGTTCCGAGCTCTGCCCGCAGTGCGGGGGCAAGCTCGAAAAGGACCTCTCCTGCGCGTCGTGCCGGGTCACCTACCCGCGGCGCACGGAGAACATCCTCGACGACGACGTCTTCGCCACGCTGGACCAGTCGGGCGTGGGCCAGCTCGTCGAGATGGGCGTGCGGAAGGGGCGGGCGACGCGCCCGAATCTCAAGGTCGGAATCTGCGGCGAACACGGCGGGGATCCCCGGTCGGTCGACTTCTGCCACCGGGTGGGGCTCGACTACGTCTCCTGCTCGCCGTACCGGGTCCCGATCGCGCGACTTGCGGCGGCCCAGGCGGTGATCCGGGAAAAGGCGGCGGCTAAGAAGCGGAAGTAGGAAGCGCGTCCGGACAACGGCGTTTTGCGGCGGCGGTCCGATCGGGGCCGCCGCTTTTTTCTTTACAATTCCCTCCAAACACCATATATTGGGTCCGGCGAAGGCCGTGTATACATCATGTTGATGTTTTTGCTCATTGCCGGCGAGGCCTGCCCGGGGGACGATGAAGCTTAAAAAACTAGAGCTTTTCGGGTTCAAATCCTTCTACGACAAGACGAGTTTCGACTTCTCCGACGGGATCACCGCGATCGTGGGGCCCAACGGGTGCGGCAAGTCGAACATCGTCGATGCCGTCCGGTGGGTTCTCGGGGAGCACGCCCCTTCCTATCTCAGGAGCAAGGCGCTCGAGGACGTCATCTTCGCCGGGTCCGATGCCGCCGGCCCGCTCGGGATGGCGGAAGTCGCGCTGACGTTCTCCAACGAGGACGGGATCGCGCCGCCGGGATACGAGTCGTACGCCGAGATCCAGGTCACCCGAAGGACCTTCCGCGACGGCGAGAGCGAGTTCTTCATCAACAAGGTTCCGTGCCGCCTCAAGGACATCGCCGAGCTCTTCCTCGACACCGGGGCGGGAGCCCGCGGCTACGCGATCATCGAGCAGGGCAAGATCATGACGATCGTCAACGCCCGGCCCGACGAGAAGCGGCTGATCATCGAGGAGGCCGCCGGGGTCGCCAAGTTCCGCGTCCGCAAGAAGGAGGCGGAGCGGAAGATGGAGAGCACCCGGCAAAACCTCGCCCGGGTGAGGGACATCCTCGACGAGGTCAGGCGCCAGCTCGGCAGCATCGAGCGGCAGGTGCGCAAGGCGGAAAAATACAAGGTCCTTCGGGACGAGCTGCGGTCGCTCGAGCTCCTGATCGCCGCGGCGCGGCACCATGCCCTGTCGGCGGAGCGCGCCCGCGCCGCGTCGGAGCTGGCGTCGATCGAGGGGGCGCTCGCCGGGGCCCGCGCGGAGATCGCCCGGGTCGAGGCGGCGCGCGAGACGGAGACCGCGCGCCTGACCGAGGCGGAGGCCGCGTTGGCGACCCTGCGTTCCGGACACGCCGCCCTGAAGGAGGAGATCGCGAGGCGGCAGGCGGAATGGGAGGGGAAGGGGCGCGAGGAGCGGCAGCTGCGCGACATGGTCGCCGAGACGGCGGCCGAGATCGCGCTTCTGGAGGAGGAGATTCTCGACCTCGAGCGCCGCACCCGGGAGGCCGAAGAGGGCGGCCGGCGGCGGACCGCGGAGCTGTCGGCCGCGCGGGAACGGCTGTCGGCGCTTTCCGCGGCGGCCGAAGAGACGCGGACGGAACATGCCCGCGTCCGGTCGCAGGCGGACCAGGCGAAGTCGGACCTCATCGTGCGCGTCTCGCTCCACTCCAACGCCCGCTCGGGCGCCGATTCGCTCCAGCGGATGATCGACGACAGCGCGCGCGCCGTCGCCCGCCACGAGGAGCGGATCGTCGAGGCCGGCGCGGCCGCCGGAAAGTCCGAGGCGGGGCACCGCGAGGCGGTCGCGGAAGAGGCGGCGGCGCGGGACGCCCTCGCCCGGGCCGAGAAGGCCTGGGGAGAGGCGGACGTGCGCCTCGCCGGGGTCGCGGCGCGGCTCGAGATCCTGGCCGCCGAGCGGCTGAAGGCGGAGGCGGGCCTCGGGGCGGCGACATCCCGGCTGTCCGCGCTCTCCAAGGTCTACGAGGCGCGCGACTGGACATCGTCGGGAGTGCGCGCGGTCCTCCACCACTTCGCCGCGCCGGAGCGGGCAGGGGGCGGCCGGGAGAGGGGAATCTACGGCGTCGTCGGCGATCTCATCGAAACCGATCCGCCCTACGAGCGGGCGGTGGAGGCGATTCTCGGCGAGCGGATCCAGTCCGTGGTGGTCCGCGACCAGAGCGAGGGGCTCTCCGCGATCCGGTTCCTCAAGACGAGCCGCGAGGGACGCGGGGCGTTCATGCCGGTGGCTCTCCGGACACGGGGCGACGCCCCCGCCTACCTCGGCGAGGACGGCGTGATCGCGCCGCTCACCGACGTCGTCCGGGCGCCGGAGGAGTGCGGAGAGACGGTGCGAGGCCTTCTGGGGGGAACGCTCCTCGTGCGGGATCTCGACTGCGCCGTTCGCCTCTGGAACCGGAACGGGGTCTGGAACTCGTACGTCACCCTCGACGGCGACGTGGTCACGGCCGACGGCACCCTCGTGGGCGGCGCGCAGGAGCAGTCCGAGTCGCGCATTCTCGGGATCAAGCGCGAGATCCGGGAGCTGGAGAAGGCGATCGCGGCCGCTTCGTCCGAGGCGTCCCGGCTCGCGTCGGAAGAGGACGACGCTCGCAGGAGCCGGGCCGCGCTCGAGGCGCGCCGGGCCGAGATGTTCTCGCAGCGCGAGGAGGCGTCCGCGTCGCTCTCGCGGGCCGAGCAGAAGCGCGCCGTCGTCGAGCTTGCCGCGTCGCAGGCGCGCGGGACGGTCGATGCCCTCGTCGGGGAGCGCGATTACCTCCGGGGGGAGCTCGAGCGGATGACCGCCGAGCTCGGCGTCACCGAGACCGCCGCCCGGGAAACCGAGCAGGCGCGCGGGGAAGAGGAGGAGCGCGTCCGGGCGCTCGGCGGAGCGCTCGAGGAGAACCGCGCCGCGATGGAAGCCGCCCGGGAAGCGCTCCACGGAGCCGAGATCGAATGGGCGGCGATGGAGGAGAAGGACCGCTCGGAGCGGGCGCTCCACCGGAGCCTGGCCGAAGCCCTGGGGGGAAAGCGGTCGGTCGTCGAGGACCGCGGACGGCGGAAGGCCGCGTACGAGGAAAAGGCCGCCGCGCTCGCCGGCGAGCTCGCGTCGGGCCGCGGGGACCTGGAGGCGGCTGCCGCGGAACTGGCGCGGAGGCAGGACGAGATCGACCGTCGACTCGGGGAGACGGCCGCCCTGTCGGCCGCTCTCGGGGCGATCGACGGGACGCTCAGGGAGGCCCGCCGGCGGGAGACCGGGGCGGCCGCCCGCCTGTCCGACCTGCGCCTCGACGCCCAGAGGATCGAGATGGACCTCGCGCATCTCGATGCCGGCGTCTACCAGAGGCATGAGGTCCGCCCGGCGGAGCTGCCCGTGCCGGACGGCCTGGAGGAAGGGGTCGCAGCGGGGCGCGAGGCCCGGGCCGAGGAGATCCGGGCGCGGATGGCGGGGATCGGCGACGTCAACCTCGCCGCGATCGAGGAGCACAAGGAGCTCGCGGACCGGCACGCGTTTCTCTCCGGCCAGAAGGAGGACCTCGAGAAGTCGCTCGACGACCTGGCGAAGGCGATCCACCGGATCAACCGGGCGACGCGCGAACGGTTCTCCGAGGCCTTCGACAACATCAACGCGAAGTTCCAGGAGGTGTTCCCCAAGCTGTTCGTCGGCGGGCGCGCCCACCTCAAGCTCCTCGACGAGGAGAACCTCCTCGAGAGCGGCGTCGAAATCGTCGCCTCTCCGCCCGGCAAGAAGCTCCAGTCCCTCAACCTTCTCTCCGGCGGCGAGAAGGCGCTGACGGCCATCAGCCTCATCTTCTCGATCTTCCTCGTCAAGCCGTCCCCGTTCTGCCTCCTCGACGAGGCGGACGCGCCGCTCGACGATGCCAACATCGACCGGTTCAACTCGCTGGTCCGCGAGATGTCGTCGCGGTACCAGTTCCTCCTCATCACCCACAACAAGAGGACGATGGAGCTGGCGGACGCCATCTACGGCGTCACGATGGAGAAGCCGGGGGTCTCCAAGGTCGTCTCCGTCCGGTTCCAGTCCTGACCCTCGCGTGAGCGGCGGCTCCTTCTTCTCCCGCCTCAAGGAAGGACTCGCGAAGACGCGGGAGCTTCTCGCGATGAACGTGGCGGCCATCGCGCGCGGGGTGGGCCCGGTGGACGAGGCCTCGCTCGCCGACCTGGAGGAGGCGCTCATCCTGGCGGACGCGGGCGCCGAGCTGGCCGGCGAATACGCGGAAGCCCTGCGCGCGAAGTGGCGCCGGGGAGAGCTGGCGGACGCGGCGGCGCTCCGGGCCGAGCTGAAGTCGATGGTGGCGGAAACGCTTTCGCCGCGGATGGTTCCCCTCGCGATCGTCCCCCCGTATCCCTTCGTCGTGCTCGTCGTGGGCGTCAACGGCGTCGGGAAGACCACCACCATCGGGAAGATCGCCCATCACCTCCGGGCCGACGGGCACACGGTCCTTCTCGCCGCCGCCGACACGTTTCGCGCCGCGGCGATCGGGCAGCTCGAGGTCTGGGCGGACCGCGCCGGGGCCGACATCGTCCGTCACAAGGAGGGGGCCGACTCCTCGGCCGTCGCCTTCGACGCGATCCGGGCCGCGAAGGCCCGCGGGTCGCACGCCGTCCTCATCGACACCGCCGGGCGGCTTCACACGAAGTCCCATCTCATGGAGGAGGTGCGCAAGGTCGCGCGCGTGATCGGGCGGGAAATGCCCGGGGCGCCGCACGAGGTTCTCCTCGTCCTCGACGCGACGAACGGGCGCAACGCCATCGCCCAGGCCAGGACGTTCCGGGAGTTCACGGGCGTGACGGGTCTCGTCCTGACCAAGCTCGACGGCACCGCGAAGGGCGGCGTGGTCCTCTCGGTGACGCGCGAGATCGACGCGCCGATACGGTACATCGGCGTGGGCGAGTCGGCGGACGACCTGCGTCCCTTCGACGCCGAGGCGTTCGCCGAGGCGCTCGTCTGAACCCCTTGGGCGATTCCGGGACCGGCGGGCCATGATCGACCTGCTCTTCATCCAGGTCGTCGGCGGGGTCTTCCTCCTCCTGTACGGCGTCCGCCTGACGGGCCAGGGATTCGAGCTGGCGTTCGGCGCGCGCCTCAAAGGGCTCTGGTCGGCGCCGGGCGGGCGGCTGCGGGCGTTCGCAGCGGGCGCCCTGGGGACCGGACTCGTCCAGAGCTCTGGCGCGGTGGTCACGCTCCTCATCTCCTTTGCCGAGATCGCGCCGCTTCCGCTTGCCCAGTCGCTGGCCGTGGTGCTCGGCGCGGACCTGGGGAGCACGCTGACGGTCCAGGTGCTGTCGTTCCGCATCCACCAGTACGCGCTGGTCGTGCTGTCGGCGGGGGTCGCCCTGCACCTGTGGGGGAGACGGGGAAGCGTCCGGGCCGTCGGCCAGGGGATCCTCGGGTTCGGCTTCATCCTCCTCGCCCTCAAGTTCCTGTCCGGGGCGGCCACCGAGATCGGCGCGATTCCCAGTCTGCGCCTCCTCATCCACGACCTGGGCGGCGCGCCCGTCGTCGCCTTCTTCTGGGGGGTCGCCCTGAGCGCCCTCTTCCAGAGCGGGACGGCGATCCTCATCCTGCTCATCGCGTTCACCCAGCAGGGGCTGATGCCGCTTCCCGCCGTGCTCCCCTTCGTTCTCGGGGCCAACGTCGGGGGATCGTCCGTCGCCTTCGTGGCCGCGTCGGGCCTCGCGTCCGAGGGCAAACGCGTCGCCTGGGGCCACGCGCTGATGAAGACGGCCGGAGCGCTCGTCTTCCTCCCGTTCTTCTCGGGCGCCCAGGAGATCCTGTCGGCGGTCTCCCCGAATCCCTCCCGCATCGTCGCCAACGCGCACACGCTGTTCAACCTGACCCTCTCGCTGATCTTCTTCCCGTTCCTCCCGCGCGTGGCCGCGTTCCTCGGAAGCATGTTCCCGGGGAAGAGGGACGGAAGCCCCGCCTGGAAGCCGGTCTACCTGGACCGGGAGCATCTTCCCGTCGCGGGAGCGGCCCTGGGGCAGGTCGCGCGGGAGATCATCCGGATCGCGGACATGATCCAGGAGATGCAGGAGATGGCCCTCGGCGCGATCCGGGGCGGGGGCGAGGAGATCGCCGACCGGATCGCGAAGGCGGACGACGACGTGGACCGGCTCACCCGGGAGATCAAGGTGTTCCTCGCGGCCCTCGGCGAGGGGGCCCTGGACTCCGAGCAGACCCGCCGCGCCGCGGCATACATCGCCATCGTCACGGACCTCGAGAACATCGGAGACTTCATCGACAAGACGCTCGGCGACCACGTGCGGCGGCTGGCCGAGCGGAACCACCGCTTCTCCGAGGACGGGGCGAAGGATCTGACGGCCCTCATCCTCGAGGTGAGATCGATGTACGGCGAGGCGGTTTCCGCCTTCGTGACGCGCGACCGGAAGGCGGCCGAGATCGTCGTCGGGAAGAGGAAGATCGTCGAGCAGATGGAGCGGGAGCTCCGTGACGCCCACATCATCAGGCTCCGGAAGGGGACTCCCGAGTCCCTCGAGTCGAGCGCCGCCCACCTCGACATCCTGTCCTCGTGGAAGGTGATCGCCTCCCACTGCGCCTCGGTCGCCGACAACATTCTCCAGATGGAGGAGTAGCCCGGCCCGGTTTCGCCGTTGATTCGCCGGTTCCGACGGGATATCGTATTATGTCAAGCGGGAACGACCCTCGCTCCCTGCCCATGGAAGAATTGACGCTGGCGGAAAGGAGAGAGCTGCGGTCATGGTGGATGCGCCGTTTACCGCGATCGAGAGGAAGATCAACGAGCTGGCCGGAATGGTGGCGGTCCTCAAGAAGGAGAAGGAGGACCTGTCCGCCGTCGTCGCCCGCAAGAGCGCGGAGACCAAGGAGCTCGAGGAAAGGGTCGCCGACCTGACGAAGGAACGGAACGAGATCAGGAGCCGCGTCGAGACGATCCTCTCGCGCCTCGAAAGCATTGAGTTGTAGCGGTCCCGCTGTATAATGATGGTGAAAGGGATGGGAAAGAGGTTCGACGTCAACATCGCCGGGTACACGCTGACCGTCGTGACCGACCGGTCGGCAGAGCACATGGACCGGCTCGGAGAGCTTCTGAACGAGCGGGTCCGCGAGATCCAGAAATCCGGCGGGACGTCGAATTACCTGCACGTCGTCATGCTGGCGGCGATGAAGCTGGCCGACGAGGTGCTCGAGATGAGGGGACAGAAGGAGAGCGAGAAGCAGCGCATCGAGCGGCGAAGCCGGGACATCCTCGCGGCGCTCGACGACGCGCTGAAATAGAGGGTGCCGAGGGTGGTAACGGCCCCTGTTGTTCTCGTGATCGGCGGGCGAGTTTGAGCCAACACGCTGAGAACGGGCGCTCTTCCCGACGACCGTGTGCACGCCCCTTCGGTGGGGAAGCCTGAAGTCGTCGCCCAGGGTGCCCACCTGGTGAAAGCCAGGTTCGACTCAAACGCCGACACGGCACGATACAGGGGCCTCCTCGCGGTTTTGGATCGGGCGCATGCCGTTGACATAGATCCGGGTGGCGGGAAAGCTTTTTGATGATCTCTGTTCGCGAATAGGGTTTGACCGCAGTCCCACGGTGACCGCAGCGAGCGGCGTCGGGCGCAGCGCCCCGGCACCCGCCTTATTCGCGTTCCCGCCTCCCCGTGCGCCATCTCACGCCCGAAAGGTCGTTGCATGCTCGTCACGCAGCGGAAGGCCAGCCTTCGTCTGACCGAGCGCGGTCGCCTGCACGCGGGCGCAAACGCCGCGGCCGACCGGGCCGGACGCAGCCTGGCGATCCAGGAGCGCTTCCTGTCGGCCTTTCCCCCGATTCCCGGGCGCCGCGTCGCCCTGTATTCCGCCATGCGCGGCGAAGCGGGGACCGACCTCATCCGGAGCCGCTGTCTCGCGGCGGGCGTCCACCTCTTTTACCCCCGCGTGATGGAGGGCGGGGAGCTTTCCTTCTTCC
>JBLNEU010000300.1:0-9903 GCA_050263015.1 Deltaproteobacteria bacterium
TCGCGAGTCTGATGGGGGCGCTCTACTACGTTGGCATCATGCCCCGGCTCATCCGGTTCTTCTCGAGAGCCTTCACCCGGCTCATGCGGATCAGCGGCGCGGAGGCGCTCTCCGTCTCCTCCAACATCTTCGTCGGCGTGGAGGCCAACATGACGGTCCTCCCGCACCTTTCCCGGATGACCCGGTCGGAGCTGTGCACCATCCTCGCCGCCGGGATGGCGACCACGGCGTCCAACGTGCTCGCCCTCTACGTCTTCCTGCTCCGCGGGCAGTTCCCGGCCATCGCGGGGCACCTCGTCTCGGCGTCGATCCTCTCGGCGGTCGCGGCGATCGTCATGTCGAAGATCGTCCTGCCCGAGACCGAGGCGCCCGAGACGCTGGGGGCGGACGTCGCGCCCCATTACGAAAAGGAGTCGACGGTCTTCGAGGCGGTCATCAACGGCGCCAACGAGGGCGTCAAGATGATCGTCGGGATCGTCGCGCTCCTCCTGGCGTTCCTGGGGATCGTGGCGCTCGCCGACTCCATCCTCGGCGCCGCCGGCGGGGCGGTGAACGGATGGACGGGGCTGAAAGTCGACTGGTCCCTGTCGGGCCTTTTGGGCTACGCCGGCTATCCGTTCGCCGTGATGATCGGCGTTCCGCTCCAGGACGCGGCGGCCGTGGCGCGGCTCATCGGGGAGCGCGCCGTCCTCACGGAAGTGAAGGCGTACCAGGACCTGGCGTCCCTGCTCGCGGCGGGAGCGATAAAAGACCCCCGTTCGGCGGTTTTGGCGGCCTATGCCCTCTGCGGGTTCGCCCACGTGGCGTCGCTTGCGATCTTCGTCGGGGGAACCGCCGCCCTCGTCCCGTCCCGCACGAAAGACCTCTCCGCCGTGGGTCTGCGCGCCCTCCTTGCCGCGACGCTAGCGTGTCTCATGACGGCCGCGGTGGCCGGGACGTTCTACACGGGCGGCTCGGTCCTCTTCGGGCGATGAGTCCCGTCGCAACCCGGGGATGATTTTTTTTCGCGACCGTTATATAGTTGGCTATATAACACCCCCCGACGGTTTCGGCGCGATTCCACAAAAGGCGGGAAGGGGGGAGCGGCTCATGAAGAGATTCCGTCACGCAATCGGAACGACGCTGATGATCGCCGTCGTCGCAGTCGCGGCCTGTCCGGCCGCCGCAGAGGAGCGGCTCCGGATGTCGACGACGACGTCGACGGAGAACTCGGGACTTCTCGCGGTGCTCCTGCCGGCGTTCGAGAAAGCGAACGGCTGCAAGGTCGACGTGGTCGCCGTCGGAACCGGGAAGGCGCTCAAGCTCGGAGAAGCGGGCGACGTGGACGTCGTCTTCGTCCATGCGCGCAGTCTCGAGGACAAGTTCGTGGCGGCCGGCTTCGGCGTCGGCCGCCGGGACGTGATGCACAATGACTTCGTGCTGCTGGGCCCCCCGGACGACCCGGCGCGGGCCGGCAAGACCGGCAGCGCGCCCGACGCCTTCCGGGCGATCGCCGCGAAGGAGAGCCCGTTCATCTCGAGGGGCGACGAGTCGGGGACTCACCAGAAGGAGAAGGAGATCTGGGCATCCGCGGGAGTCGCTCCGCGGGGCGCCTGGCACATCGAGGCGGGCCAGGGGATGGGGGAGGTCATCAACATGGCGGCCCAGAAACGGGGATACACGCTCTCCGACCGCGGCACATACATTGCGTTCCGGAAGAAGTCCGATCTCATCGTCGTCCGGCAGGGGGACAAGACGTTGTGGAACCCGTACGGGATCATCGCGGTGAACCCGAGGAAGCATCCGCACGTGAAATACGCGCTGGCGACAAGGTTCATCGATTTCGTGACAGGGCCGGAGGGGCGATCGCTCATCGCGGGGTTCGAGGTCGATGGGGAGCCGCTCTTCTTCGTGTCCGGCGAGGGAGGGGGCCGTTAGCACCGCGAGGAAACAGGCGGCCGCGGCCGGGGCGAAACGCTCCCGGGGCGCGATGTCGATCGCCGCGACGCTCTCGTTGCGTCGCGCGGACCGGACGTTCCTGGGCGGGGACCGGATCGGGCTGCTCGAGGCGATCGGCCGGGCGGGGTCGATTTCCGGGGCGGCCCGGGAGGTCGGCATCAGCTACAAGACCGCCTGGGACGCCGTGGACGCCATGAACAACGCGGCCGAAAGGCCGCTCGTCAGCCGCGCGACCGGAGGCCGCGGCGGGGGCGGCACGACGCTCACGGAAGCGGGGAAGGACGCGGTCCGGATGTACCGGGTTCTCCAGGGCGAGCATCAAAGGTACATCCGGCGCCTCGAGGAACGGTTGGGGGACGTCGACAACCTCTACGGTCTGCTTCGGAGGGTGGCCATGCGGGTCAGCGCGCGGAACATGTTCGCCGGAAAGGTGGCGGAGGTCCACAAGGGAGCCGTCAGCACGGAGGTGACCGTGACGCTCATGGGCGGGGAAACCCTCTGTTCGGTGGTCACGAACGAGAGCGCCTGGTCCCTGGGCCTCAAGCCGGGGATGGACGTGTACGCCTTGTTCAAGGCGAGCGCGGTGATCCTCGCCAAGGACCTCAAGGACGCCAAGGTCAGCGCCCGGAACGTGTTGTGCGGCGGGGTGGAGAGGGTGGTGGCGGGGCCGGTGAACGCCGAGGTGACGGTGGCGCTGCCGGGCGGGAGCATCCTGACCGCCATCGTCACGCAGGAGAGCGCGAAGCGGCTTGCCCTGGCTCCGGGCGACCAGGTCTGCGCCCTCGTCAAGGCATCGAGCGTGATCCTCGGCGTCGACGGCTGAGAACGGACCGGGGACCACGGCTTGGATTTCCTCCTCGCGTCGTTTGCCTCGGCCCTGCGCCTGATCGCGTCCGCCGCGCCCGACCTCGTCGACGCCGTCCGCACGTCGCTCGCCGTTTCCGCCGGGGCGACCGCTTTCGCCTCGCTGTTCGGCATTCCGCTGGGGCTTTTCGTGGGAATCGTCGACTTCCCGCTCAAGCGGGCCACCGTCACCGTCCTCAACAGTCTCATGGCGGTCCCGACCGTGGTCATAGGGCTCTTCATCTACGGGTTCATCAGCCGGCAGGGGCCGCTGGGGGCGCTCGGGCTTCTCTTCACGCCCACGGCCATCGTGATCGGCGGGACGCTGCTCGCCGCGCCGATCGCGGCGAACTACGCGATGGCGTCGGCGCGGGGGGCCGACGTGCGGATCGTTCCGACCGCCTTGACGCTGGGCGCCGGGCGGCTCCGCGCCGCCGCGGCGCTGGTCGGCGAGATCCGGTTCGGCATCCTCGCCGCGGTGATCGCCGGGTTCGGCCGGGTCGTCTCGGAGGTCGGCGTGGCGATGATGCTCGGGGGAAACATCCGGGGATATACCCGGACGATGACGACGGCCATCGCCCTGGAGACGAGCAAGGGGGAATTCGCCTTCGGCATGGCGCTGGGGATCGTCCTGATGACCGTGGCGCTCGGCGTCAACGTCTTCTTGAGCGTCCTGCAGCGCAAGTAGCCGTACGGGGGGATCATGTACCGGGTGCGCGCGATCCGGAAGCGGTACGGGACCAAGACCGTCCTCGCGATCGACGACCTCGTCATTGCCCGGGGGCGCCTCCACACGCTGACCGGCGCGAACGGCGCGGGGAAGAGCACCCTCCTGTCCATCCTCGCATTCCTCTCGCCGCCGACGGAAGGGGAGGTCCGCTACGCCGGCGAACGGGTCGGCTGGGATCGCGATACCGTAAGCGGTCTTCGGCGGAGGGTCACGCTGCTGCACCAGTCTCCGTACCTCTTCGGCGGAACGGTCCGCGCCAACGTGGCGTTCGGCCTGAACGCCCGCGGGATCAAGGGCGACCAGCAGCGGCGGATCGTGGCAGAGGCGTTGGAGACGGTCGGCCTGCGGGGATTCGGAGAGAGGAAGGCCCGGGAGCTGTCGGGCGGGGAGGCGCAGCGGGTGGCGATGGCCAGGGCCCTGGCGCTATCCCCCGAGGTCCTCCTGCTCGACGAGCCGTTCGCGAACATCGACCGCGAGACCGCCGCCGCGCTCGAGGCCGTCATCGCGTCGCTCCCGGCGCGCGGCACCACCGTCGTCATGACGACGCACGACCCGGACCACCCGGCGAGGCTCAATGGGGCGTCAATCGTCCTGGAAGAAGGACAACTTCGGGAACGGGGCTGAGTTTCTCGGACGCGGGACTCCGGCAACGTGCGCGGGTCAGGCCGCTTTCCTCCGGGAGGCGTCTTCCGGCGCGAGGTCGGTAGGGGCCGATCCCGTGATGAGCCGCGCCCCTCGGCTGAAGGTAAGATACAGGAATCCCCACTGGATGAAGACCAGGACGCGGCTCCGGAAACCCACCAGCGACATCAGGTGGACGAAAAGCCAGATGAGCCAGGCGACCGCCCCCGATACGTGGAAACCGAACAGGTCGGCGACCGCCTCCGCCCGCCCGATGACCGCCATGTTCCCCCGGTCGAAGTATCGGAACGGCGGCAGGTTCCCGCGTCCTCGGAGATGCGCGACGATCGCCTTCGCCGCGTAGGAACCTTGCTGCATCGCCACCTGGGCGACCCCGGGCAAAGGCCGGCCGTCGGGCCCTGCCGCCAGGGCCAGGTCTCCCACGACCCGGATGTCGGGATAGTTCGGGACCGAAAGGTCGGGATCCACCCGGATCCGGCCGATCCCGTCCGTCTCCGACTTCGTGCGAGCGGCCAGCGTCCTGCCGAAGGCGGACGCCGTGATGCCCCCCGCCCACAGCACCGTCTTCGCGGAGAGCCGTTCGACGCCGTCGCCGCACGCGAGATCGACGCCGTCCCGGTCGATCCCCGCGACGCGCACGTTCGTCCGGACCCGCACGCCAAGCCGTGCGAGCGACAGCGCCGCCTTGGCCGACAGGTCCGCCGCGTAGCCCGGCAGGATCCGCGGGGCCCCCTCCAGGAGAACGACGTCGGCCTCTTCGGGATGGATGCTGCGGAAGTCGTGCCGGAGCGTCCGCCGGGCGATCTCCGCCAGGGCTCCCGCAAGCTCGAGCCCCGTCGTTCCCCCGCCCACGATCGCGAAGGTGAGCCACGCCCGGCGCTCCTTCGGGTCGACGACCCGCTCGGCGGCCTCGAATGCGTACAGGATCCTGTGACGGACCGCCGTCGCCTCTTCCACGCTTTTCAGGCTGGGCGCCCAGTCGCGCCACGCGTCGTGCCCGTAATAGGAGGTTTCGGAGCCGGTCGCCACCACCAGGGAATCGTACGCGATGCGAGCGCCGTCGCGCAGCGTCACCAGCCCGGCCGCGGGGTCGATGTCCGCCGCCTCGCCCAGGAGGACGCGCGTGTTCTTCCGGCGGCCCAGGACGCCGCGCAACGGGGCCGCGATCTCGCCCGGCGACAGCGAGCCGGTCGCGACCTGGTACAGCAGCGGCTGGAACAGGTGATAGTTGCGGCGGTCGACAAGCGTGACGTCGACGGGCGCCTTCCCCAGCGCCTTGGCGGCGTAGAGTCCGCCGAAGCCGCCGCCGAGAATCAGGACCCGGTGTCTCGCGGTCGTCTCCTCTCCCGGGAGTCTGCCGCTCCGGCCCGTGGCGGGGGCGCGGCGCAAAGAGTGAGATGCTCCTTCACGGCCGGCCGGATCCTGCTTGCGCCGCTTCGGCCGCGCCGTTTTGTTGTGATAACCTGTACCGATTCGCAAATCCAAGTCGTGCGGGAGCGCCGCCGTTGACCATGTCCAGTCCGGCGCAGGACGCGCGGGCCCCCGTGGGCGCCGCGCAAGAGGACCTGCTGCTCGAGGTGACCGGCCTCGCCAAGGAGTACGGAGGAGTCGCGGCCCTCGCCGGGGTCTCCTTCGGAGCCAGGCCGGGCGAGATCGTCGGGATCATCGGCCCCAACGGCGCCGGGAAGACGACGCTGTTCGATCTCCTCTGCGGCTTCATTCCTCCGACCGCCGGCACGATCCGGTTCCGGGGCGCATCGACGGCGGGCATGCGGCCCGACCGGCTCTGCGGCATGGGGATGGCGCGAACCTTCCAGGTCGCCCGTCCCTTCCCCGGGCTGACGGTCTTCGAGAACGTCATGGCCGCGGCCGTCTTCGGGAAGAACGAGCGTCTCCGGGCGGGCGAGATCCGCCGCCGCGTCGAGGAGGTCCTCGTCGCCACCGGACTGTCCGCCTTCGGGGGGCTCTCCGCCCGCGCCTTGAACCCGCCGCAGCTGAAACGCCTGGAGGTCGCGCGCGCCCTGGCGACCCGCCCGGCGCTCCTGCTCCTCGACGAGGCGCTCGCGGGCCTGAATCCGCGCGAGGTCGAGGACGCGCTTCCCCCGATCCGGTCGCTCTCCGCGGACAGGAAGATCACGATCCTGCTGATCGAGCACAACATCCGGGCCGTCATGGGGCTGTCGCACCTGGTCCTGGTGCTCGACTTCGGCCGGCTGATCTTCGACGGGGCGCCGGAGGACGCGGCGCGCGATCCGGAGGTGGTCCGGGCGTATCTCGGGGAGAGCGGCGATGCTTGAAGTGGAAGGGCTGGCCGCCGGCTACGGGGAGGCCCGCGTTCTCGACGGGGTCTCGTTCCGCGTCCGGGACGGGGAGATGACGTGCATCCTGGGGCCGAACGGGGCCGGGAAGACGACGCTCCTGCGCGCCGTCATCGGGCTCTTGCCGCCCGCGGCGGGCTCGATCCGGTTTCGCGGGGAGGAAATCCGGGGGCGCCGGACGCACGCGGTCGTCGGGATGGGAATGACGATGGTCCCCGAGGGGCGGCGGCTTTGGCCGTCTTTGTCCGTCAGGGAAAACCTCGAGATGGGCGCTTACGGGGAAAGGGACGCGGCTGTCGTCCGGGACCGGCTGTCGCGGGTCTTCGCCCTGTTTCCGCATCTCGCGTCCCGCGAGGCGCAGGCGTGCGGGACGCTCTCCGGCGGGGAGCAGCAGATGGCGGCCATCGGGAGGGCGCTGATGGGAGCCCCGCGGCTCCTCCTCATGGACGAGCCGTCGCTCGGGCTGGCCCCCCGGGTGGTCCGGGACGTGTTCGAGGCGGTCCGGGAGATCGTCGCCGCCGGGACCACGGTGCTCCTCGTCGAGCAGAACATCCAGGCGGCGCTGGCGGCGTCCCGCTACGGCTACGTCCTGGAGATGGGACGGATCACGCTCGAAGGGGAGGCCCCCGTCCTTCGCGAGACATCCCATATCAAGGAGGCCTACCTGGGCCTTTAGGAGCGATGACGATGCGCAATGAAGACAGGGCGGCGCGAGCCGTCGCGACGCTTCTTCGGCGGGCGATCGCGACCGGCGTCCTCGCGGCGGCCGTCGCGCTCGGCCAGGGCGCCCCGGCCCTGGCCGCGCCGGCGGAGATCCGGCTGGGCGCGCACGCGCCGCAGACCGGGAGTCTCGCGCGGCACGGGGCCGAGCAGATGAAGGGTATCCGCCTCGGCGCGGAGCTGTTCGAGAGGAAATACAAGGTCAGGGTCGCGCTGTCCGCCTACGACGACGAGAGCGACCCGCAGAAGGCGGTCGCCGCGGTCGAAAAGCTTGCCGGGGTCGAGAAGGTCGCCGCCATCGTGGGCGGCTACGGCTCGAACCTCGTCGGGCCCGCGTCGGACGCGGCGGAGCGGTACGACACGCCTTACCTGACGACGGGGGCGGTGGACACGAAGCTCTCGGCGCGCGGGTTCAGGAATTTTTTCCGGCTGAACGACATGCCGGGTTATGCCGCCGCCCAGTCCGGGACGATCCGGGACCTCTTCAAGGCGAAAAGCGTCGGGATCCTGTACAACAGCGTGTCCTCGACCACCGAGATCGCCGAAACGGTGCGGGGGCAGCTTGCCAGGGCGGGGATCGCCGTTCCGGTATTCGAGAGGTTCGAGAAGGGGACGACCAACTACAAGCCGCTGCTCCTCAAGGTCAGGGACGCGGGGTGCGACGTGCTGCTCGTCGAGGGGTATTTCCCCGACTACGTCGGGACGATCAAGGATGCCAGGATCCTCGATCTTCCCGTGAAGGCCTACATGGGCGTCTGGGGGATCGGGACGCCCGAATTCGTCCGGGAGCTCGGGGCCATGAGCGAGCATGTCTACGGCACGTCGATCTGGGAGGCGGGCACGGCCCCCGCGGCGGCCAGGGCGGAAGAAGCGGCGTTCATGGCCGCCTTCAAGGCGAAGTTCGGCGAGGAGCCGTCGTACATCGCCATGCTCGGCTACCTGTCCGCGAAGTACATGCTCGAGGCGATCCGCACGGGCGGCGGGCCGCCCGGGAAGACGCGCGCCGCGCTCCGGGCGCTCGACGTCGTGGGCCCGCTGGGCCGCGTGGCCTTCGACGAGAAGGGGGACCCGAAGCATTTCACGGCGGTCCTCTTCCAGACGCGCAACCGGACGCAGGTCGTCGTGTACCCGCCGGAGCGGGCGTCCGGGACGATCCGGTACCCGGCCGTCCCGTGGGGCGCCCGGTAGGGCGGCACGGCGAGGGGCCGGGGCAGGGGACGAGGGCGTGATATCCGGGACCACGGTCGTCCAGTCGATTCTCTCGGGGGTCCTCGAGGGAGGGAACTACGCCCTTTACGCCCTGGGGCTCGCCTTCGTGTTCGGCATCATGCGGATCATCAACCTCGCGCACGGGGAATTTCTCGTCCTCGGGGGTTACGTGGCGTACTGGCTCCTGCGGATCTCGGGCGTCGATCCGCTTCTCTCGCTGCCCCTGGCCGCTCTGGTCCCGGCGGGTGCGGCGTTCGCCGCCGACCGGATCTTCCTGCGCCGGATCCGGGCCGCGGCGGAGCTCAATACCCTGATCCTCACCTTCGGCGTGGGGATCTTCCTCGCCAACCTGTTTCTCCAGCTCTGGTCGGCCGACCTGCGCAGCATCGACGTCCCCTGGATGCAGCGCCCGGTCGCCGTCGGGGGGATCCGCGCGGGCATCGGGGAGATCGCGGCGTTCGCCGTGTCCGTGGCCGGCGTGCTGGGGCTCCACGCCTTCCTGCGGCGGACCCGTTCGGGAAAGGCGATCCGGGTGACCGCCATCGACCGGGACGCCGCGTCCCTCGCGGGGATCGACGTCGAGCGGATCGATCTCCTGGCCTTCTCCATCGGCGGTGCGCTCGCGGGGCTGGGCGGGCCGCTTCTCGGGGTCCTCTCCCATTTCAGCCCCGGGACGGGGATCGGGGTGACGATCAAGGGGTTCATCCTGACGGTCCTGGCCGGCGTCGGCTCGATTCCGGGACTCGTCGCCGCCGGGATCGTCCTGGGAGTCGGCGAGGCGCTGACGGCGACGTTCGTCTCCTCCTCCTTCCGTGAACTGTTCGGATTCGTCCTCTTCCTGGCGATCCTCGTCGTCCGGCCGTCCGGCCTCTTCGGGAGGAAGACGTGACGGCGCGCCGGTCCCGGTTCCGGCCGATCCCCGAGCCGGCGGCAGCGGCCGCGGTCTTCGCCGCGGTGGCGCTTCTCCCGGTCGCCCTGTCCTTCAATCCGTACTACCTGAGCATCTTCATCGCCGCGCTCATCCTGGGCGCCGTGTCGATCGCGTGGAACCTCCTGGCGGGGGTCTGCGGCCAGGTCTCCTTCGGGCACGCGGCGTTCTTCGGGGTGGGGGCTTACGCGTCCGCGATCCTGTCGACGAAGGCCGGATGGAATCCGTACGCGGCGATGGCGGCTTCCGGGGGGGCGGGCGTCGCCGCGGCGCTCCTGATCGGCCTCCCGGCGTTCCGCCTCCGGGGCCCGTATTTCGCTCTCGCGATTCTCGCTTTCGCCGAGGCGCTCAAGCTTCTCGCGGTCAACCTGACGGCGCTCACGGAAGGGTCGCGCGGGATCTACGACATCCCGCCCCCGCCGCCGGTCCGGCTCTTCGGGGCGGCGATCGATTTCCACGCCTCGCGGGCCTCGAACTACTACTTCGCCGCCTTTCTCCTGCTCGCGGTCTACCTGGCCGTGGTCCTGGTCCGACGGTCCGGCGCGGGGCTGGCGATGTCCGCCGTCCACGGGGAC
>JBLNEU010000301.1:0-10509 GCA_050263015.1 Deltaproteobacteria bacterium
GGCAGTCCGGCCTTGTTTCTTAAAGGGTTTCTGCCGGGCCGCGCGGATGGCTATTTCCCGCCCCCTCCAACGGATGTATGATGATGGGCGAAATGGGCGGACCGCAAATCTCTTTCCGTGCAAGGGGTTGCGGGCCCGGCCCCGGGCCGGCAGCCCCGGCGCGAAGGCCTTGAGAAACCGTTGAAACCGCCTCCCGACAGGCCGAAGGAACGGCCTCCGTTTCCCGAACTGCTGGCCCCCGCGGGCTCCGTGGAGGCCTACTTCGCCGCCGTGTCGGCGGGCGCCGACGCCGTCTACCTGGGACTTCCGAAATTCAACGCCCGCGAGCGCGCCGAGAATTTCACCTTCGGCGACCTGTGCAGGATCCTGCCCCACGCGCGCGACCGCGGGGTCCGCGTCTACGTGGCGATGAACACGCTCCTGACGGAAACCGATCTCCCGGAGGCGATTTCCCTCCTTCACCAGCTCGCTCCGCTGTCGCCCGACGCCCTCATCGTCCAGGACTTCGGGCTCATGCGCATCGCGCGCGACCATTTCCCGGGCATCCCGATCCACGTCAGCACGCAGGCGGGGTGCGCCTCCGCGGCGGCGGCCGAGGAGTTCGCCCGGCTCGGAGCCGCGAGGGTCATCCTGGAACGCCACCTGGACCTTTCCGAGGTCCAGAGGATTGTCTCCCGGGCGCACGTCGGGGTCGAGATCTTCGTCCACGGCGCGATGTGCTACTCGTTCTCGGGCAAATGCCTCTTCTCGTCGTTCCTCGGGGGCAAGAGCGGGAACCGGGGCGCGTGCGTCCAGCCGTGCCGCCGCCTCTACGGGCACCCCGGAGGAGAGGAGGCGATCTTCTCGACGCGCGACCTGTCTCTCATCGACCGCCTCCCCGAGCTCGTCCCCCTGGGATTTTCGGCGTTCAAGATCGAGGGGCGGATGCGCAGCGCGGATTATGTCGCGGGGGTCGTGTCGGCCTACCGGGCGGCGCTCGACCTGATCCGCGCCGGCAAGCCCGCCGAGGGCGTCGCGGAGGGGAGGCGGAGGTTGTCCGAGACGGTCGGCCGGGAGGAGACGCCGGGGCTGACCGGGGGTGCCGACCCGGACGAGGTCGTCGCGGGCGGCGTCACGGGCAACGTGGGCACGCTCCTCGGCGCGATCCGGGAGGTCCGCGACGGCTGGGCGCACGTCGCGGGGCCGGTCCGCGTCACGCGCGGCGACCGCCTTCGCGCGCAGTTCCAGAGCGACGGCTCGGGGAAGGGGTTCTCCGCCCTGTCGATCCGCGAGGACGACGCGGGATTCTACGTCAAGGTGCCCTTCGAGGTGTCGCCGGGCGACCTGCTGCTGCGCGTCGGCGGGAGCGGCCGGGCCGAGATCACCCGCCACGCGCGCCGCGAGATGGAAACGCTTCCGTCGGACGGGGTGAATTTCCGGGTCGCCGTCGGGGACGCCGTCGTCACGGTGGACGCGTCATACGGCAAGGTCCGGAAGGAATTCGTCCTGCGGGTCGCGGGAGGGCGGAAGGCGGCGGGGGAGAATGTCCCGCCGGACGCGGCCAAGAGCCTCGCTGCCGCTTACCGGTCCGATCTCCCTCTCGGGAAGATCGAGGTCGAGGGCCGTGCCGCCGGCGTGTCGTGGCAGGACGTCAGGGACCTGTTCCTGAAGGCCGCCCGGCAGTTCGACAAGGAGTTCTACCTCGCGGGGAAGGAGCTTCGTTTCGCGATCCTGTCCGCGCTGCGGGTGTCGGGAAGCCGGCGCGAGGAACTGCCGACCGTCTTCTACGTGGGATGCCGCGCGGAACAGCTTCGCCTGCTCCCCAGGACCGCCGAGATCGTCCCGGTCGTGGAGTTCACGCGGTCGCTCGCGCGGGATCCGTCGCCGGGAAACAGGGGTTTTCGGGAGCGGGCGTATTTCCGGCTGCCGACGCCGCTGCTGGAGTCCGATGCCTCCTTCATGCGGCGGTCGGTCAAGGAGGCGGTCCTAAAGGGCCACCGGCGGTGGTTCGTCTCGGACGTCGGGCATTTCCGGCTCCTGTCGGAATTCGGCCCGCGACGCGAGGTGACGCTCGTGAGCGACCACACCCTCTATGCCTTCAACTCGGGGGCGCTCTCGGTCCTGTCGAAGCTGGGCGCGTCCCGGATGGTCCTGCCGATGGAGGCGAGCCTCGCGGCCCTCCGGGCGGCGGCGAAGTATCTCCACGAACTCGGGATCGCGGTCGCGTACAGCGCTGTTCCCCTCATGGTGTCCCGCCTCCTTCCCGCGTCCGGCGCGCACGGGGAGGTCGTGTCGCCGCGGGCGGAGCGGTTTTTCGTCGAAACGGGCGATCGGGGATCGGTCGTCCGCCCCGCGGTCCCGTTCTCCGCGTCGGGGGTGCTCCACGAGATCCGCTCCGCCGGGATCCGGGATTTCTACGTGGACCTCGCCGGCGTGGCGGACGAGAAGGTCGGAGCGCTCCTCGACGCGCTCAAGGCCGACCGCGAGATTCCCGGGACCTCGCCCTTCAACCTGTTCCGGGCGAACTTCTGAAGCCATGGCGCGCACGCCGGTCGACAGGATCCGCAACATCGGGATCATCGCGCACATCGACGCGGGGAAGACGACGTTCACCGAGCGCGTGCTCTTCTACGCGGGGGTGAGCCACCGGATGGGGGAGGTCCACGACGGGGACTCCCAGATGGATTACCTTCCCCAGGAGCGCGAGCGGGGGATCACGATCACGGCGGCCGTCACCCAGTTCCCGTGGCTGGGGGCGGAAGTCCACCTGGTCGACACGCCGGGGCACGTCGATTTCACCATCGAGGTCGAGCGGTCGCTTCGCGTTCTCGACGGCGCGGTGGTCGTCTTCTGCGGCGTGGGCGGGGTGGAGCCGCAGTCCGAGGCGGTCTGGCGCCAGGCCGACCGGTACGGGATCCCCCGGCTGGCGTTCGTCAACAAGCTCGACCGGCCAGGGGCCGACTTCGACCGGGTCGTCGCCGAGATGAACCGGAAGCTCTCGGCGCGGGGGCTGCCGGTCACGGTGCCGCTCTACGACGACGGGACCTTCGGCGCCGTTGCGGACCTCGTCACGATGGAGCGCGTCGCCTTCGGCGCGGAGGACCAGGGGACGGGAGTGACGCGGTCGCCGCTGTCCGCCGCCGAGGCGGGAGCGGTCGCCCGCTACCGCGAGGCGCTGGTCGAGGCGGCGGCCGACGCGGACGACGCGGTCGCGGAGAAATACCTGGGCGGCGAGGAGATTCCCCCGGAGGCGCTGAGGAACGCCGTCCGGAAGGGGACGGTCGGCACCCGGTTCTTCCCCGTCTTCGCGGGGTCGGCGCTGCGGAACAAGGGGGTGCAGCCGGCGATGGACGGGATCGTCCGCTTTCTCCCCTCGCCCGCCGAGGCGCCGCCTGCCAAAGGGATCGACCCGGGGACGGGCGCCGCCGCGGTTCGCCCCCCCTCGTCGTCAGCCCCGTTCTCCGCCCTGGTGTTCAAGGTCCTCATGGAAGAGGGGCGCCGGACGGTCTACCTGCGCGTCTACTCGGGGAAGGTGACGGAAGGGACGGCGCTTCTGAACGCGTCCACCGGGGGCGAGGAGAAGGTCGCGCGGCTTTTCCGGATCCACGCGGGGAAGAAGGAGCGGATCGACGAGGCCCGCGCGGGCGACATCGCGGCCGCCAGGGGGATCAAGTCCGCCCGCACGGGCGACACCCTCTGCGACCCGGGCGCGCCGATCGTCTACGAGGCGCTCGAGGTGCGCAAGCCGGTGGTGTCGATCGTGGTCGAGCCGAAGACGCTGCGGGAGTTGGACCGGCTGCGGGAAGTTCTCGGGAAGATGGGGGAGGAGGACCCGACCCTCGCGTGCAAGGAGGACGCCGACACCGGCCAGATCGTCCTGTCCGGGATGGGGGAGCTGCACCTCGAGATCCTCGTGGACCGGCTCTCCCGGGAGTTCGGCCTCGAGGTCCGGACGGGCAAGCCGCAGGTCGTGTACCGGGAGACGGTCTCCGAGCCGGGAACCGGGGAGACGGTCTTCGAGCGGGAGATCGCCGAACGCACCGTGAGCGTCCGGATCGCCGTGTCGGTCCGGCCGGGCCAAAGGGGGAGCGGGGTCAGGATCTCGGACCGCCTCCGGATGCTCGGACTTCCCCCCGAGGTGGAGGACGGCGTGGCGCAAGGGATCCGCGAGGGGACGTTCACGGGCCTGCTCGGGTACCCGGTGGACGACGTCGAGGTCGAGGTCGAACGCGTGGAGTTCCTCTCCGGCACGGCCACGCCGCTCGCCGCCCGGGTGGCCGCCGTGAAGGGATTCCTGTCCGCCTACGAGAACGGGAAACCGTACCTCCTCGAGCCGGTCATGGCCGTGGAGATCGGCGTGCCGGACGAGTTCGTCGGCGGCGTCATCGGCGACATCAACACGCGGCGGGGGCACATCACGTCGGTGGAGCGGCGGCAGGACGCGAGCATCCTGTCCGCCCAGGTGCCTCTCAAGGAGATGTTCGGATACGTGACGTCGCTGCGGTCGCTCTCGCAGGGGCGGGGCACCTTCATGATGAAGTTCTCGCACTACGATCGGGCCGCCAGGAATCCGGCCTGACGTCGAGCCCGGCCCGTTAGCCCGTGCCGCCGGATTCCGGGACCGGAGGGACCTGAATGAAGACGTTCGACGAGGAGTTCTACAAGCAGCGGGTCAACACGTTCCCCTTCGTGAAGCTGATGGGGATGCGCCTTTTGTCCGCGGCCGGGGGGCGGAGCGTCATGGAGTGCCGGGTCCGCAAGCTCCTCAGGAACTCGTCGGGGACGCTCCACGGCGGCGTGATGGGAGCCCTCGTCGACATGTCGGTCGCCACGGCGCTGCGGAGCGTGATGCCGCTGTCGTCGCGGATGACGACCGTCGAGTACAAGGTGAACTTCCTGAAGCCGGTCGAGTCGGGGACGGTCACCGCTCTCGGCGTCATCCTTCGCCTCGGGCGGACGATCGCCGTCGGGTCCACCGAGGTCCGCAACGCGGACGGCGAGGTCGTCGCCTTCGGCTCGGCGACGTACTACATCCTGAACGTCCGGGCGGAAGGGGAAGGACCTGCTATAATCAAGGGGAAGAAAGCCCCGGGGAGAAAGACGCGATGACGAAGGAAGGTCCGATCCGGCCGGAGATGATCGTCGGCGACGTGCTCCGCGACTACCCGGCTCTCCGGGAGAAGATCCGGGAGTTCTTCGGGGCGGAATGCCTCCAGTGCCGGTCCAACCGCATGGAGTCGATCATCTACACGTCCTGGCACAAGGGGCTCGATCCGAAGCGGGTCGCCCGGGAGCTCAACGCCGCCCTCAAGGAAAAATAGCCGGTTCCTTCCCGGCTCCGGCGGCTACCGCCGGAGGCCGTACCGCCCGTCGTGCACGACGACGTCTCCGCTCGCCTGCATCCGCTCGAGGTGCTTGGACATGAGGGCCCACTCGCCGTAATCGAACCAGGGCCCGGTCCTTTCCTTCCCGTAGACGATCCGCGCGGCGACGATCTCGTCGCGGGTGCGCGGCTCCGCGAGGAACGCCCGCAGCGCCTCTTCGCGGCGGTCGATGACCGCCAGGTACTTCTCGATCCTGCCCCGGATGTCCCCGCGATGCACCGGCTCCTCGTGCGAGACGACGTTCACGGGCGCGCCGATCGCCGCGAGCATTCTGGCCGAGCGGCGGAAGGCGTCGATGCTCCCGGGCCTGTCGCCGTACCAGGGGCCGAAGGCGGTCAGGTCGTAATCCGCCATGAACAGGATGCCGTCGTCGGGAAAGTGAAGGCAGAGGTGGCCCGGGGTGTGCCCCGGCGCGACGACCGCGACGATCTGCGTGCGGCCGATCCGGAGCCGCTCCCCGTCGCTGATGCGGCGGGCGACCGCCCGCGGCGCGTAGGGGAATTTCTCCGCGAACAGGTTCCGGAAGAACGGTTCCGCCTCCGTCCCCGACGCGCCGTACCAGTCGAGGAACACGTCGAACGATTCGAGCGCGGGCGCATCGCCGTCCGATGACCATACGGGGACGTCCGGGAAGCGGTGCAGGAAGAGGAAGTGGTCCTCGTGGTAATGGGTCATGAGCACCGCCGCGAGCCCGTGCTCCCACCGGATTCGCGCGATCTCCCCGAGGTCGGACCCGCAGTCGACGAGGACGCCGCCCCCGTCACGGATGTAAAGGGAGTGGGAGTACGGGTACCGCCCCCCCTTGCCCCCTTCGACGAGCCAGATCGTTTCCGTGAGACGCCGGATCACGCCGTCCTCCCGTCATGCGGCCGTGTCAATGGGCCCCGCACTCCCCGGGTCGGCTTCCGATCGACGCCTGGACCCGCGCGGGATTCCGCGCGCCGGGAAATTACACAAATATATCGCAATCTTGCTTCGCGCGCGACACATGTGGTGCTCTCGCGAGGCAAAACAATTCCCCACGCATGGAAATACTTACATAATTTTACCCTTGGGGTTCCTCCCAGGACTCTGTCCGGGAGGCAATTCCTCAATTTAAATTAATGGATATCGATATATCGCACATCGGCATGCATATTGCCTAAAGTATGGGCAGGAACTTCCCGGCCGAGCCAAGACGCCCTGAATGTTCTTCGACGCCGGCGAACCGAAGGAGGTGGATATGTTACCAATCAAAACTCGTACTGCAATCATCATCACCCTCCTTGCCACCCTGACGGCTTTTCCGATCGCGGCCCGCGGGGCAATCATCAGCAATCCGGTCTCGACCGCCAACTCGACCGTGATCGGCGGAGGGGACTGGACGACGGGCGTCAGCCTGGGATGGAGCGTCACGGACACCAGTGAAGGCTACCTGTACAGCTACACCTTCACCGCGCCGGACCCGGATCTCAGCCACTTCGACCTCCAGGTCAGCGGCAATTTCACCGCGGCCAACATCCTCGATATCTCCGACACGTACGAACTCGGGTACTTCACCGAGGGACCCTCCAACCCGGGGTGGCCGGAAGGCGAGACCCTTTACGGGATCAAGTTCGACGACATCCAGGGGGATTCGCCCTTCACCTTGACGGTCCTCTCCGACAGGGCTCCCATGGAGGGGGATTTCTACGCCAAGGGTGGGAGCGACTCGTTCGCCTACAACAGCGGGTTTGGGGCCCTCGACGGGGCGAACATCCTGGTTCCCGACACGGAGACCAAGCCGCCGTCGGTCCCCGAACCAGCGACGATGCTTCTTCTGGGCTCCGGTCTGCTCGGCGTCGCGGGTCTGGGAAGGAAGAGATTCCGCAAGTGAAGGCCTCCGTCCGGGAAATTCCCTAAGGGGGCCGCTTCTCGCGGGAGAGCGGCCCCCTTTTTCGTCGTCGAAATCCCTTCGTCTGCCGTGAACTCTAACTTTTCGAAGACCGATATACCCATCACGGGGCGCTGCCATGTTCGGCGTCACACTCCTGCCGGAGGGGATACGATGAAGAGAGGGGCGGGGTTTCGGGTGTTAGTCCTGCTTGCCGCAAGCTGCGGACTGGCTGCGATGGCCGGATGCGGGGGCGGGGGCGGCGGGGGCGGGGACAACCCCTCCAGCCCGTCGATTACGACGACAACCCTGCCCGCGGGGGTGCATGTCTCGCCCTACTCGGCGGCTCTCTCGGCGACCGGCGGCACGCCGCCCTACACGTGGAGCGCCACGGGGCTTCCCGCCGGGCTCTCCGTCTCCGCCGACGGGACGCTGGCCGGGACGCCGACGGAGGAAGGGGCGTTCACGCCGGAGTTCACCGTCACCGATTCACTCTCGATGCAGACGGCGGCAACCATCCCGCTGCGCATCGCGACGCCGCTGGCCCTCTTCGTCGCCGACCTCAGCACGCCGTCGGGCGCCGTCAACATCTTCGACAATGCGAGCGTGGCCGACGGCGACTCGGCCTGGACCCGGCGGCTCCAGGGAACGTCGACCACTCTGAACGTGGACGTCGGCGGACCGCCGGCGGGGGTGTCGTACGACGCCGCCCGGAACATCCTTTACGTGGCCAGGACACAGGGATCGGACAACGGGGCGATTCTCGCTTTCCACAACGCCGATACCGCCACCGGGAACGTCGCGCCGACCCGGACCATCGACGGCTTTTCGATCGGTCCCACTCCCTTCCCCCTGAACTCCTGCAGCGACGTGTTCATCGACAGCGTGAACGACCGCATCTACATCGCGAACGTCTTCGGGGTCCTGGGCAACACCATCGTCATCCTGGACAACGCCAGCACGACCCCGGTCTTCCGAAGCGTCGGCAACTTGGCCTACGTTCCGGCCGCGATGTCCGTGGACGTGGGGCGGGATATCCTCTACGTCGTGCCGAACCTGGGGACCGCGATCATGATCTACGACGACGTGTCCGCCGGGCTGCCTCCTGCGCCCACGCGCACGATCACGATCGGCACGGCCGTGGGACTCGCGGACGTGAAGGTCGACCCGGTGACGGACATCGCCTTCGTCGCGGACTACGAGGGAAACCGGGTGTTCGTCGTCAACGACGCAAGCCAGAAGGACGGAGCCCATGCTCCGGACCGCACGCTGACGGGCCTTGTCAACCCGAACTCGGTGTTCCCGGACGCCGCAAACGACCGCCTCTTCGTTTCCAGCCGGACCGGGCCGTCGCCGTACGCGGTGGGGGTCGTGGAGAACATGTCAACCGTCAGCGGCTCCGTCACCTTCTCGCGGCAATTGTCGGGATTCGGCGTCGCCGCGGGGATGACCGGTTTCTACAAGTAACGTAGCGGTCGATCCGGCATGCCGAAAGGCCGTCTCCCCGCGGAGGCGGCCTTTCCTTTTCGCGCCGCTTCGCCGCGCCCTCCGTCGGGTAGAATGAGTTGGATGAAGAAGATCCTGCTGCTTCCGTTCTGCCTTTCGAAAGAGGAGCAGGACGCGATCGACCGGATGGCCGCGGAGAGCGGGTACGCGGTCGTCGTGGCGCGGTCGACCGCCCGGGCGGTGTCCGAGGTGCGCCGCCACGCGGGACGGGGGGGCCGGGAGCCGGTCCGGATCGTCGGCGTCGTCTGCGACGGCCGGGCGAGGAAGGTCTGGGCGGCGCTTGTCCTGCTCAAGCTCCGCCAGTGGGCGAAGAAGGCGCTCGGCCTTGCCACGCGTCGGATCGAGCTCGCCCGCGTCGGGATCGTCGGCGGGACGAAGTCCGCCTTCGGGCGGAGGGACTGCCGGATCGGCTTCAACGCGGCGGACCGCGAGGGACTGCGGCGCGCCCTCGCCGGGGACGACACGTTCATGATCCTGTAGACGGCGGGTCGCCCGGAACGCCGGCGGCCGGCGGGACGGTCGGCCGTTCGCGAGGCGCCGTTCCCGGGGGGTGGAGGAGGTCCTTCCGCCCGCGGATGGCGCGGGCCGTGCGGCAGCGCAGCAGAAGCGCGCACAGGAAATAGACGGCGCAGACGGCCGTTCCTGCCGCCACGAGCCGGATCGCCGATCCCGTGAAGGTCTCCCACGAAATCCACCGGGAGGCGATCCCCAGCGCGTAGGAGCCGGCGAACGCGGCGACCACGCCCGAGACGGCCATCTTCACGTATTCCGCGATATCCGGCACCCCGGCCTTCCCGACCGTCCTCCCCATCAGGATGCCGTACAGCGCCGCGGCGTAGACGAAGATGCCCGCGGTGCTCGCGAGCGCAAGCCCGGCCACCCCCATCGACTGCGCCAGGAGGTAGTACGCGGGCAGGGCGAGCAGAAACGCGCCGGTCCCGACGAGCGTGGGGGTCCATGTATCCCGGAGCGCGAAGAATCCGCGCGAGACGATCGCCTGGGAGCACCAGAGGGGAATGGCGACGGCGAAGACCGCGAGGGCGGAGGCGGTCTTGAGCGTGTCCTCGACAGTGAAGGCCCCGCGCTTGAAGACGATGAGGACGACCTCGCGCGACAGGACGCTGACGGCGGCTGCCGCTGCGCACGAGACGAAGAAGACCCAGCGCAGCGTCACGGACAGGGTGCTCCACATCGCGGCCTTTTCGCCCCGGGCGGCCTGCGCCGCGAGGAACGGGTACGACGCCACGCCCGAGGCCTGGCCGAAGATCCCGACCGGCACCTGCATCAGCCGCCGCGCGTTGTTGAGCCACGTGATCGCGCCCGCGATGAGGAACGACCCGAAGATCCGGGTCATCCACTCGTCGACGACGACGAGGGAGAAGCCGAGCATGATCGGGATCGAGAGGCGGACGAACTCCCTCAAGCCCGGGTCGGACAGGTCGATCCGCGGAGAGAACCGCAGCCCCGCTTTTCGCGCCCCGTGGACCTGGATCGCGAAGTTCCCGACGAAGGAGCCGCCGAGGACGCCCCAGGCGAAGCCGTCCATGCCGTACGCGCGTCCCAGCGCGACTCCTCCTGCGATGATCCCCGCGTTGTAGACGAGGGGGGCCAGGGCGGGGATCAGGAACCGGTTTTTCGCGTACTGCACGGCCATCAGCAGCCCGCCGAAGTAGAAGAAGACCTGGGCCGGGAGGACGATCCGGGACAGGCGGGCCGCGACGGCGATCTGGTCCGGGGGAAAACCGGGTGCGATGACGGGGATGAGACGCTCGGCGAGGAACTCGCCGA
>JBLNEU010000302.1:0-3202 GCA_050263015.1 Deltaproteobacteria bacterium
AACGATTGCAGGTTCCGGGTGAGCCCCTTCTGCGCGCTGATGATCGCGATGCCGAGGGCGATGACGGTGGAGAAGAAGACTCCGATGACCGTGTCGGGGGACAGTTCCGTGCGGCCCCTGACCATCGTGATCGCCCAGGCGACGAAGAGGCCGAAGGCGACCATCGTCAGGAGCGGATGGATCCCCAGGAGCACGCCGAGCGCCACTCCCGTGAAGGCGGAGTGCCCGATGGCGTCCGAAAAGAATGCCATGCGGAAATGGACGAGCGGGACGCCCACGGCCGCCGCCGTCGGGGCGATCAGGAGCATCGCCAGGATCGCGCGCTTCATGAAGTGCGGCTCCGCGAAGGCGAACGGCAAGAGCCGGTCCATGATTCCGTAGACGGCGGAAAAGAGCGGGTCCACGGTCACCGCTCCCGGCTCTCCGGCGTCGCGGGGACGTCGTCGTGGATGTGGCCGTGGCCGTCGACGCGCCCGTGGCTGAACAGGTGCGCCCCGCTCCCGTACATCGCCGCCAGGTTCTCCGGGGTCAGCGTCTCCGTCGTCGCGCCCTGGCAGACGATCCGCCGGTTGAGGCAGATCACGCGGTCGGCGTGGCGCGAGACGACGGAGAGGTCGTGGCTGACGAGGAGGAGACTGAACCCGGACGCGCTGTGGACCTGGTCGAGGAAGTCGCAGAAGAGTTCCTCCCCGGCCGCGTCCACCCCGGAGACCGGCTCGTCGAGGAGCAGGATGTCCGGGTTGTCCCGGAGGGCGAGCGCGAGCAGGACTCGCTGGAGCTCTCCGCCCGAGAGCTTCCCGAGCGGCCGGCCGGCGAGATGAGGAGCCCCGGCACGGGCGAGGCTTTCCCGCGCCGCTTCGCGCGACGAGCGCGAGCAGCCGAGGACGACGGGGAATCGCTGCGACGACAGCGCGAAGAAGTCGAGCACCGTCATCGGGGTGTTCCGGTCGAAATCGAGGCGCTGGGGGACGTAGCCGATCCGTGGAGCGCCGCGGCCGTGTTCCTCGGCGCGGCAGAAGCGGATCTCGCCCGTGTAGTCGACGAGCCCCAGGATCGCCAGAAGAAGCGTCGTCTTCCCCGCCCCGTTCGGCCCGACGACGGCCGTGACCTCGCCGCAGCGGATGTCCGCGTCGATCCCCGAGAGGATCTCCATGCCGCCGGCCCTGACCGACAGGTTCCGGATCTCGAGCGTGTGGCGGTGCGGCTGGCGGGTCATCGGGGTCCCAGGACTTCAATCAGGGTCGCGAGGTTCTTCCGCATCGCGTCCTCGTAGGCGTTCGGCTCCGGGGCGCCGGTCGATACCGGGTCCAGGACGCGCACCGGGACCCCGGCCTCGGCGGCGACGATCGAGGCGATCCGGCCGGGGTATTGCGGCTCCGCGAAGACGGCGGCCGCCCCGGTCTTCCGGATCGTCCGGACGAGCGCATGAATTTCCCCCGCCGACGGCTCCTGCCCCGGCGTCTCCTCGATCCGTCCGACGACCGCGATTCCGAGATCCCGGGCGAGGTAATCGAACACGTTGTGGAACGTCACGACATTTCGGGTGCGGAACCGCTTCGCCCCGGCGTCGAATTCCGCGGCGAGCGCGTCCAGCCGGGCCGCGTAGGCGTCCGCATTGCGGCGGAAGGCGCGCGCGTTCGCCGGGGACGCCGCGGAAAGCGCCTTCTCGATCGCGCGGACCTGCAGGATCGCGTTGCGCGGCGACACCCAGGTGTGGGGATTGACGCCGTCGTGCTCCGGCCCGCCGGTCCGGATCGGGGCGACGGAAGCCGCGGTCTCCACGATCGCGATGCCGGGGTTGGCCCGGAGGACCGGCGGGCCGAGAAACTCCTCCATCCCGTATCCGTTGGCGATGAAGAGGTCGGCCGCGGCGATCTTTCGCATGTCCCCGGGCGTCAAGGCATAGTCGTGGGGGCACCCGAGGGAGGCGGGGAGCATCAGGTCGACCGCGACGCCCGGCACGCCGGCGGCGACGTTGCGCGCGAAAACGTACATCGGGAGGAAGGACGCGAGGACCCGGAGGACGGGTTTCCCGCCCGCCGTTTCGGACGGGGCGCTCCCCGCGCCGGCGGCGCCGGGGAAGAGCAGAAGCGCGATCGCCACCCACGCGGCGCTGCGCATCACCGCCTCCGCCCGCACTCCCGGCAGGAGCCGAAGAATTCGAGGGAGTGTTCCGCCACGTCGAATCCCAGCGTTCTGCGGAGCCCCTCTTCGATCCGCGACAGGTCGCACGACTTCGGCTGGAACGATTCGATCCGGCCGCACCGCCGGCAGACGGCGCGGTGGCGGTGGACCCCGTCCCCGGCGGACTCGTAACGGCGGCTCCGCTCGTGCAGCGCCACGCTTCGGACAAGGCCGAGGGAGACCATGAGCGTCAGGTTCCGGTAGACGGTGGAGGCGTCCGGCTTGGGCGCCGGGAACCGGTCCCGGATCTCCCGGGGAGACAGGGGGATGGAGCTCTCGTCCAGGATCCGCAGGATCTCGCCCCGGCCTCGCGTGGCGGGATATCCCAGGCGGCGGAGTCTTTCCGTTGCGGGGACCATGCGGTTCCTCCAATCCCGGCGGCCTCGTCGATCGTCGCTGATTGCAATTTTATTGCGGATGCAAAATAATTGCAATCGGGCGGCGGGTGAATTTTCCGCGGCCGCGCGGCATCGAACCTCAGGGAGTGCACGGAGAGAGGTGAACACCGATGAAACGTGTCATCGCGGTTCTGGGAGCGGCCGCGTGCGTCGTCGTGCTCGCGGGAGACGAGGCGCGGGCGGGCGGGCGGTTCGCGGCGATGGGCCACGACGGCGATAACGGCGTCAACATCAATCTCATCGTCCGGGAAGTCCGGGTGAGCCCGGTCAGGGCGCGCGTGGGCGATCCGGTCCGGGTCGACGCGGTGATCGAGAATCGCGGCGAAGGGTACGGGACCGTCACGGCGCGGGTTTACGCGAACGGAAAGGCGGTCGCAAGCCGCCTTCTCACCTACGATACGTTGCACGGGCCAGGCGCCCTGTACCGGGAATCGTTCGTTTGGGACACGAAGGGGGCGAGGCCGGGGGAGTACCGGATCCGGGCGGAGGCGTTCGACTGGAACGACTCCTCGCCATTCGACAACGCCATGGACGTCAACGAGCCCGTGACGCTCGTGGCGGCCGGGGAGGCTTTCCCGGCGGACCGGCCCGGCGGCGGGGAAGCCATCGCCGTCGATCCG
>JBLNEU010000303.1:0-2997 GCA_050263015.1 Deltaproteobacteria bacterium
CCGGCGTCGTCTTGGTGATGTCGTTCGGGATTTCGTCGAGGCGGTATCCGACGGCAAGCTTGGCGCCGATGCGCGCGATCGGGAATCCAGTGGCCTTCGACGCCAGCGCGGACGACCGCGACACACGCGGATTCATCTCGATGACGATCATCTCGCCGGTGGTCGGACTCACGGCGAACTGGATGTTGCAACCGCCGGCGGCGACGCCCACTTCGCGAATGACCGCGCAGGCCGCGTCGCGCATCACCTGATACTCGCGATCGGTGAGGGTCATCGCCGGCGCGACGGTGATGGAATCGCCCGTGTGGACCCCCATCGGGTCGAGGTTCTCGATCGAGCAGACGATGACCACGTTGTCCTTGAGGTCCCGCATGACCTCGAGCTCGAATTCCTTCCACCCGATGACCGACTGCTCGACGAGAACGGTCCGCTTGGGCGAGGCGTCGAGGGCCCACCGGACCGCGTCCTCGTACTCCTCCCGGTTGTACGCGATCCCGGCCCCCGTCCCTCCGAGCGTGAACGACGGCCGGATGATCGCCGGGTAGCCGATCCGGGGAATCGCCTGGAGCGCCTCGTCGAGGGAACGCACGTAGTCGGAGCGCGGGACGGTGAGCCCGAGCTTCTCCATCGCGCGCCGGAACATGTTGCGGTCCTCGGCTTTCTGGATCGCCTCGAAATTCGCCCCGATGAGCTCGACGCCGAACTTCTCGAGGACCCCCGCCTCGTGCAGGGAGACCGCGATGTTCAGGCCCGTCTGCCCCCCGATCGTCGGCAGGAGCGCGTCCGGGCGCTCCCGCTCGATGATCCGCGCCACCATGTCCGGCGTGATCGGCTCGAGGTACGTCCGGTCCGCGAGCTCCGTGTCGGTCATGATCGTCGCGGGGTTGCTGTTGACGAGGACGACCGTGTACCCCTCCTCCTTGAGCGCCTTGCACGCCTGCGTCCCGGAGTAGTCGAACTCGCACGCCTGTCCGATGATGATCGGCCCGGAGCCGACGAGCAGGATCTTCCTTATGTCGGTTCGCCTGGGCACCCGATCTCCTGGATGAAGACGTTGGTCAACCCGAGGCCCGAAGCGGCATCGACGGCCCGTTCGTACTCCTCGATGGACAGCTTCCGCTCGTAGCCCGGCGTCGCGTGGGCCCGGTGCGCCGGGAAATATTGCCCCATCAGCGACAGCGGGATATCCGGCCCGAAACGGTCCCGGATGAACGCGAGAACCGCCACGCTCTCGTCCACTTTTCCGGGAAGGACGAGGTGCCGGATGAGGACGCCGCGCACGGCGATTCCGTCCGCCCCCGCGGCAAGCGGCCCCGCCTGCCGGAGCATCTCGACGACCGCGATCCCGTTGTGCGCCGGGTAGTCCGGAGCGCCGGACGCCTCCGCGGCGAGCGCCTCGGACCGGTACTTGACGTCCGGCAGGTAGATGTCGACGACCCCGTCCAGCAGCGCGACGGTTTCGGGCGTCTCGTATCCGTTCGTGTTGTAGACGACCGGCAGCGAGAACCCCCTCTCTCGGGCGGCGAGCAGCGCGCCGATCATCTGCGGGACGTGCGGGGTCGGCGTGACGAAGTTGACGTTGTG
Source organism: Deltaproteobacteria bacterium (assembly GCA_050263015.1). Lineage (GTDB taxonomy): Bacteria > Desulfobacterota > Deferrimicrobia > Deferrimicrobiales > Deferrimicrobiaceae > JBLMWX01. The sequence goes on from JBLNEU010000303.1 coordinate 1,585, forward strand.
CGCTCCTTTGCGCTCGATCCAGAGCAGGCGGTCTCCGAGTTCGTCCGTTGCCATCCTGCGGCCGACGCCCATCCGGCTGATCGGATAGTTCTGGCAGAAGAGGCACGCGAGATTGCAGTGGCTGAAGAAGACCGTGCCCGACCCGCGGGTTCCGGAGACGGGCGGCTCCTCTCCGTGATGGATCGATACCGCCGCGACGCGCGCGTCCGCGCCCGCGCCGCAGAATCCGGTCTCCCCCGAGAGCCGGTCCGCGCCGCAGCGGCGCGGACACAGGCGACACTCCCGAAGGGCCGCGCGCGCCACGGCATGGCGCGCCCCCAAGGCCGGGACGTCGAGCCGCACTCCCCGCACGGCGGCGACGGGAATCATGGCCGCGCGGCCCTCCGGTGCGCGCCCCACGTCAGATCTCCGCCTCGCCCGCCAGGTCGCGGTGGAACCGCGTGAAGAGATACCGCGCGTCGTGCGGCCCGGGGGACGCCTCCGGGTGGTACTGGACCGAGAAGCAGCGAAGCGACGGAACCGACAGGCCTTCCACCGTCCGGTCGTTGAGGTTGATGTGGGTGATCCGCGCCCTGTCGCCCAGGGACGCGGCGTCGACCGAGAAGTTATGGTTCTGGCTCGTGATCTCGACTTTTCCGGTCGCCAGGTCCATCACCGGCTGGTTGAGGCCATGGTGGCCGAACTTGAGCTTGAACGTCCGGCCGCCCAGGGCGAGCCCCATGATCTGGTGGCCGAGGCAGATCCCGAACAGCGGGACCTTCCCCAGCAGCTCCCGGACCGCCCGGACGGCGTACGGCACGCCCTCGGGGTCGCCGGGCCCGTTGGAGAGGAAGACGCCGTCCGGTTTCCGGGCGATGACCTGGGCCGCCGTCGTCTCGGCGGGGACGACGGTCACGTCGAGCCCGTGCGACACCATCATCCTGAGGATGTTCTGCTTGATCCCGAAGTCGAAGGCGACGACCTTGGGGTTGCGGCCGAACCGGTCCCGGTAGCTTGCCGCGGGCATGTACCCTCTTGCGAGATCCCAGTCCCCCGTCTCCCACCGGACGACCCGGTCGGAGGTGACTTCCCGCACCAGGTCGCGCCCGACGATCGGCGGGAGCTCCCGGGCCTTCCGGACGAGACGCTCCCCGTCGAGGTCGATCGCGGAAATGACGCCCATCTGCGACCCGCCGTCCCGGAGGCGGCGGGTGAGCGCCCGCGTGTCGATTCCGGAAATTCCGCAGATGTGGTACCGCCGCAGGTACCCGTCGAGCGACTCCACGTGCCGCCAGTTGGAAGGGAGCTTCCACGCCTCCCGGACGACGAACCCCTCGACCCAGGGGCGCGTCGACTCCACGTCGTCCGGATTGATCCCCGTGTTGCCGATCTCGGGGTAAGTCATGGTGACGATCTGTCCCCTGTAGGACGGAT
>JBLNEU010000304.1:0-4011 GCA_050263015.1 Deltaproteobacteria bacterium
CACCCTTGACGAGGATGCCGTCGCGCGTCGCCCGCGTGAGGGCCGAGACGGTCACCACGGGGGCGGCCAGCACGATGGCGCACGGGCACGCGATGACGAGCAGGACGAGCGCCCGGTACGACCACGCGGCGACGGAGCCGTGCCCCAGGAGCGGCGGGACGACCGCGACGAGAACCGCGGCGGCGAGAACGGCGGGCGTGTAGACGGCGGCGAACCGCTCCATGAACGACTGGATCGGGGCCTTCTCCGACTGGGCCTCCTCCACCCGCCTCAGGATCCGGGCGAACGTCGACTCCGAAAGCGGCCGGAGCGCTTCGGCCAGGAGCAGCCCCCGCCCGTTCACGGTCCCCGCGTAGAGCGGGTCACCCTCGTTCTTGTCCACGGGGGCCGACTCGCCGGTCAGCACGGACTCGTTGAGGTCGGAGGCGCCCTTGAAGACGACGGCGTCCACGGGGACGCGCTCCCCCGGGCGGATGACGAGAATGTCTCCCGCCCGCACCTCCTCCGCGGAGACGATCCGCTCCGTTCCTTCGGGGCCGCCTTCGCGGACGACCGCGGTTTCCGGGGAGACGGCGAACAGGCCGGCGGTGGCCCGGCGCGCCCGGTCGAGACTTCTCGCCTCGAGATAGTTGGCGAGGGCGAACAGGGTGACGACGACGGCCCCTTCGGCCCACTCGCCGAGGATCGCAGTCCCGGAGATGGAGATCGTCATCAGGGCGTTCATCCCGAGCGACCGGTTCCGGATCTCCCGCGCCCCGCGAAGCGCCACCCGCGCGCCCCCGGCGACCACGGCGGCCAGGAAGAGGCGGCCTGCCCAGGGGGAGCCGGGAGAAAGGAGGAAGACCGCCCCCCCCGCGAGGAACAGGGCCGCGGAGGCGTAGAAGGTCGTCAGCGGTGTCCCGGTCGCCTCGGGGATGTCGGCCGCCCGGAGCGACTCGTCCACCGGGTGCCCCTCCATCCCGATGCCTTTGAGCGCCGCCAGAACGGCGTCGGCCTCCCCGCGGTGGCGCACCTCGACCTGCCGGGAGAAGAGGTGGAACGTCATCGCCTCGACGGCCGGGACGCGGCCGAGCGCGGCGCGGATCTCCTTCTCCTCGTCCGGGCAGTCCATGGCCGGGACGAAGATCCGGGTGACGGTGGTGTCGGTCCTCGGTGCCATCGCTACCATTCTACCGGAAGCGCCGGCGGGAGTCGGCGGGTGCGGCGACTTCCGGGTTCCCGCCCGCGGCGCCGCCTGCGGCCCTTGATGATCGGCTCGGCCGGTCGTATAATGCAATGCATAATACGCGGAGGAGAACAAGCGGGAGCCGTGATCAAGACCTTCAGGAGCGAGGAGACGGAGATGCTCTTCCGAGATCGGCCGGTATCGCGCTTCAGGACCATCGAGCGCCCGGCGCGCCGCAAGCTCCTCTCCTTGCACGGAGCGAAGACCCTGCAGGACCTGGCCGTCCCGCCCGGGAATCGCCTCGAAGCCCTGAAGAAGGGCCGTGCCGGTCAGCACAGCATCCGGATCAACGACCGATGGCGGATCTGCTTCCGCTGGCGGGAAGGCGATGCCTACGACGTGGAGATCGTGGACTATCACTGATCCCGGAAGAGAAACGAGCCGGGAGAGCGACAAGGAGGCCGTTGTGCCCAGGAAACTGCTGGAACCCATTTGCCCGGGAGAAATCCTCCTCGAGGAGTTCATGAAGCCGCTTGGGGTCAGCATCAACAAGCTGGCCCGGGACATCGATGTCCCGCCGGGGCGCATCAGCGAAATAGTCAACGGCAAGCGGGCGATCACGGCGGACACGGCGCTTCGGCTGGGGCGTTACTTCGGCGTCTCGCCCGAGTTCTGGATGAACCTTCAGGCGGATTACGAGCTGCGCGTGGCCGAGCGGGTTACGGGCAAGGAGATCGCGAGTCGTGTACGGCCGTTCATGGCGGCCTCGTAGGGTTTCACCTGCTCGGAGCGCAACCGCCCCGAGTCGATGACCGACCCGCTGGACCGGCGTACAAGCACGGTAATTCCCCGACACCCGGCTGACGCGGAGGGCGGCAGGGCGCCCGCCCGGTACCGCTACGGTTTCCTCCCGACGAAGATTCCCTTCTCGTCGGAGTAGGAGACGACGCGGCCGTTCCCGATCTTCACCCGGAAGAACTCCTTCGCGCGGGGGAAGGCGCCCAGGAACATCTCCTCCACCTCGCGCTGGATGGCCTGGGGCCTGCCGGTCCGGGCGACCCACTCGGCGAAGGGGTGCTCCTTCCAGGCGCAGGAGATGTACTGGAGGGCAAGCCCCGCCTCGGTGAGGAACGAGACCCATTCCTCCATCCTGTAGGTGCGCACGTGGCTCGGGTCGCGCACCCGCTCGACGCCGTTCATGAAGGCGTCGAGAGCCGGGTCTTCCGGGACCACGCTGTCGATGATTCCGACGAGACCGCCGGACCTGGCGACGCGGACCATCTCGGAGACGGCGGCGCGCACGTCCGGGAAATGGTGCGGGGCGATCCGGCAGGTGACGCGGTCGAAGGCGCCGGTCCGGAACGGGAGCACTTCCGCGTCGGCCGCGACGAAGGCGATGTTCGTCCGCCCTTTTTGCCCCGCGAGGGTCCGCGCCTCCCGCAGCATCTCGGGGGTGAGGTCCGACGCCACGACCCGCCGGACGCGCGACGCGAAGGCGGCCGCCGTGTGCCCGCCGCCCGTGGCCACGTCGAGCGCCGCGTGGAACGGCTCGAACGCCAGCCGGGAGACGAGGACCTCCCGGTCGTCGGCGTCGGTGTGGTCCACGCTCAGGCGGTAGTTCGCCGCGACGGACGCGAACTGGCTGCGCGTCTTCGATTTGTCTTGCGCGTCGGGCATGCGACCGCTCTCCCCCGCCATTTTCCGACGGGACCGGAACGATTACAATAGGCCGATGACGGAAGACCGCGCCGGACAGGCGTCGCGCCTTTACGCCGGACCCTTCCCGGCCCTCGAAGAGAAGCTTCTGTCCTGCCTGCCGGAGATGTTCGGCCGGTCCCGCGGGGAGGAGCGCGTCCTCCTCGTCCCCTCCAACGACCTGCGGGAGCACCTGCTGCGGCGCCTGGCTGCCCGGTGGGACGGGTGCGCCGCGGGCTCCTCGATCATGACCCTCTACGATTTCGCCCACCGGCTCCTCAAGCACCGGGGGATCTTCCCCCGCGAGCTTCCGCCCGCCCAGATGGCGGCGGCCCTCCTCGGCGCAGCGCGGGAGGTGTACGCCCGCGGGGAGGGTGACTTCGCGGCGATCGCCGGCAAGCCCGGCTTCGTGCCGGCGCTCGCGCGGACGCTTGCCGACCTGGATGAAGGATGGATCGGCGACGACGCGCTTGCGAACGCGGAGCGTGAGGCGCGGGCGAGGGGGAACGCGTCCAAGGCGGCGCGCTTTTCCGAGTGGCGGCGGCTGGCCGCGGCGGCGGAGGGGAAGGTCCGCGCGATGGGCGGGATGACGCGCCGCCGGATCTTCCAGGAGGCGGTCGCCGGATTCGAGCAGCCCGGCTACCCGTTCCGGGTGACCGTCTACGGGTTCTACGACTTCACGCGCCTCCAGTGGACGCTCGTCGCCGCGCTCCTGGAGAGCGGCCTGCTGGAGGATGTCTACTTTCCGGGGCTGTTCGACGCGGACGGTGCGCTCTCACCCGCCTTCGGGTACGCCGCGCTGACGTGGGACCGCCTCTCCCGGGCCTTCGAGGGGAACGTCGAGCGCCTCCCGGACGAGGCGGCTCCCGAGATCGCCGATGTCCGCCGGGAGATATTTTCGCCGGGCCGCCCGGGCGAAAAGCGTCCCGCGCCGTTCGCCGTCCTGTCCGCCCCGCACGAAGAGGGGGAGATGCGCCTCGCGGCGCGGCAGGTCCGGGAGTGGCGCGACGCAGGGCCCGGCGAGGAGATCCTCCTCGTCGCCCGCCGGGTCGACGAGGCGGCCGTGTCCGCCTGGGAGCGGGCGGCTGCCGAGTACGGCATCCGCACGGTGGAGCGGCTCGCGGTTCCCCTCTCCTCGGTTCCCCCGGTCC
>JBLNEU010000305.1:0-7977 GCA_050263015.1 Deltaproteobacteria bacterium
GCCGCGAATGCGTCGACCGGGCGCAGCGCCAGCAAGGCGGTGAGCAGGACGATCGCCCCGGCGGCCGCGCGGAGCGTCCCGGTTCCTCGTCGTCGATCGGCTGGTCCGCTGATCACGCGGCTCCTCCGGCAAAAAAGGCGCCGCCTTCGGGGCCGGGGCGGCGCGGCTGAATTCCGGTTCATGGCGGATGCGGTCGAACGATCCATTTTACGGCCTTGCCCGGCCGGCGTACAGGCGTACGATTCTCCCGCGGTTCCCCCCGGGGGCGTGGTACCATGGATGCGCTCGAAAACCGTCCCGACAAGGAGCCCGACGTTGCGCGCCGCATCCATCGCATCCGTTCTGATCGTCATCGCCTGCGGGGTCGCCTTCGGGGCGGACTCCGCGTCGAAAAGGGGGAAACCCGTGGTCCTTCTCGAAACGAGCCTCGGAAACATCAAGATCGCGCTCGATCCCGGCAAGGCGCCGGTCTCGGTCGAAAACTTCCTCGCCTACGTGAAGGAAGGGCATTACGACGGGCTGATCTTCCACCGCGTGATCCGGGATTTCATGATCCAGGGCGGCGGCTTCACCAAGGACATGCGCGAGAAGCGCGCCGGCCGGCCCCCGATAAAGAACGAGGCCGGCAACGGGCTCAGGAACGAGCGCGGGACGGTGGCGATGGCGCGGACCAATGTCGTCGACTCCGCCACGGCGCAGTTCTTCATCAACACGGTCGACAACGATTTTCTGAACCATGTCGACAAGACTCCCCGCGGCTTCGGGTACGCCGTCTTCGGCAAGGTGATCGAGGGGATGGACGTGGTCGACAAGATCCGCGCCGTTCCCACGGGGCGATTCTCGATGTTCCAGGACGTGCCGAAGGACCCCGTCACGATCATCAAGGCGACGGTCGTCGCGCCTTAGCGCCCCCGGGAGTTGAACCCGCGCCCGCCCGGAAAGTTCTCCGCGCGGGGCGCCTCCCGCAGACCTTGAAAGAAAAAACGCCCGGCCTCCGGGGGGGGTGGGCCGGGCGCCGAGCGCGCCGATGAGGGGGGACGTAGTCCGAGGGGGTGTCCCCCGCCAGGTGCGTCGATCAGTGCGCGCTCAAGAACACATCCGCTTCATCGATATGGGTCGCGGCCAGCCGCTCCGGCTTGACGAGCAGGACCGGGCGCCGGGTCGTCAGCATCACCTTCTCCGCGACGCTTCCCATGACCAGCTTCGAGATCCCGCTGCGGCCATGCGTGCTCATGACGATGATGTCCACGTCGTTGTCATGCGCGAAGGCGAGGATCCCGGCCGCGGGCGCGCCCTCCAGCACCTCGAAGCGCGCCTTGACGCCGGCGCCGCTGACCCGCGTCGCCACCATGCCGAGGTAGGCGCGCGCCTGGGCCGCGCTTTCCAGCAGCGCCTTTCCTTCCTCCGTCTGCCCGGCCTCCGGGGTTTTCCCGAGGGGGGCCTGGACCACCTGCACGAGGATCAGCTCGGCGCCGGCGGCCTTGGCGATCTCCTCGGCCTGGGTAACGGCGCGCTCGGCGAGTGCCGAGCCATCCAACGGAACGAGGACCTTGGTGTACATGCCAGCTCCTCCTTTTCCGGGTGCCTTCGACCGTGTCCGATGCCCGATGACGCGTCGCAAGTGTATACAGTATACAATCCTCGGCGCGGCTGTCAACAGGTTCCCGCATTTTGCTTCCCTCCCCGGCGGGCGCAGCCCTAAAATGGACGCATGATGGCTGTTTGCCGATATTTTCCGGAATGATACGAGGCGTCCGGATCCGGGTCGATGCCTCGCGCGACGGCGTGCGGCTGGACCGATTCCTCAGGGTCGCGCTGCCCGCCCTGCCTCCGCGCAGCGCCGACTGGGCGATCAGGTCGGGGAACGTCAGCGTCGCGGGGACGCGGGCGGCCAAGGGCAGGGTCGTCCGCCTCGGCGAGGAAGTCGCGATCGACCTCATTCCGGAAGAGGCCGACTGGCTCCCCGCGCCCGCGGACCTTCCCGGCGCGTCCGTCCTGTACGAGGACGCGAGCGTGACGGTCCTCGACAAACCTTCGGGCGCGCACTCGGAGCCGCACGGCCCCGGGGAGGGGGGGACGCTCGCGGGATACCTGCTCTACCGGCATCCCGGCGTCGCGGGTTTCGCCCGCGCACCAGGGCTCTCCCTGCTTGCCCGGCTCGACTTCGCCGTCAGCGGCGCCGTCCCGGCCGCCCTGTCGGCGGAAGCGTTCCGGTTCCTCGCGCGGGAGCGGGACGAGGGGAGGATCCGGAAGGTCTACGCGTGCCTCGTCCGGGGGCATGTCGACGCCGAGACGACGGTTTCCGTGCTGCTGGAGACGCGGGGGGGCGAGAAGGTGCGGGTGAGGGCCGGCCGGCGCGAGCCGGACTCCCGCTACTGGACGGTGGTTTCGCCGGTGCGCCGCGCAGGTTCCACGACGCTCGTGCACGCGTCCATCGCCAAGGGAAAGCGGCACCAGGTCCGGGCGCACCTCGCGGCCGCGGGGTTCCCCATCGTCGGGGACGAGCTGTACGGGACGCCGTCTCCGGAAGAGACGCGAAGGGGCGGCCTGATGCTGCACGCGGCGGAGGTGTCGTTCCTCCATCCGGAGCGGCGGGAGCGGGTCACCGTCCGCTCGCCGCTTCCCCCGCGGTTTCAGGTCACCGGTTGAGGGAATCGATCCGGGATTCGAGCTCCTTGAGGCGCTCGCGATCGCCCGGGAGCTCCGCCTGGTATTTCCGGTAGAGCTCCATGTCGGAAGGGGAGACGAAACGGTTCCTGAGCGGGTTCGTCGCGACGGACCGCTTCGCGTCGACGGAGTCGATGAGCTGCTCCTTGGCGGTGATCTTCGCCCGCAGCAGCTCCGCCTGGGTCGTCGGGTCCCCGGTGTCCGCCTCCATCCCGGGCTCGGGCGGCGGCGCGGGAGCCGGCGGGGACGCGTACGACTCGGGCGGCGGCGCTTCGACCGTGACCGGGGCCTCGCGGAGCAGGATCCGCGCCTTGCCGCGCGAAGGCGCGGGGACGCTCGTGATCTCGTCGGTGAAGTGGACCGTCCCCTGGTCGTCGACCCACTGGTAGATCTCCGCGGCGCACGGCGGCGCCGCGAGAACGAGCAGGGCCGCTGCCAGGACGAGCCGCGCGGGACGGGAGAGGGAATCGGCGAGCCGCAAGCGGGCGGTCATGCGGGCGCGGGAAACGCCGCAGCCGCGGGGCCTGCGACGCGAGACGGAATGGGTGTCGGAACCGCCGCATCGATCATTCTTTCGATAGTACAATAGCGTAACCGGCGAATCAACGGAGGGGTCGTGAATCGGGCGGGGATCGCCAAGGCGTTCTGGATCCTGTTCTTCCTCCTTCTGTGCTGGCCGTTCGTCCGGGTCGCGGACGCCGCGGTCTCGGTCTTCGGGATCCCCCTGCTCCTCGTCTACACGTTCCTGGCCTGGGCCTTCCTCGTCGCCGTCCTTGCGGCCATCGCGGGCAAGCTGGAGGATTGAGGAGGATGCCCGGACCGATCTTTCCCGGCACCGCGCTCCTGGTGCTCATCGTGGCCTACCTCCTGCTTCTCTTCGCGATCGGGTGGCTGGGAGAGCGGAAGTTCGAATTCTTCAGGAGCCGCGGCTGGGACCGGTACATCTACGTCTTCGCCGGGGGGGTCTACTGCACGTCATGGACCTTCTACGGCTGCATCGGCAACGCGGCGCAGAACGGGATTTCCTTCCTGGGACTCTTCATCGGCCCGTCGGTGTTCGCGCTCGGATGGTGGTTCGTTCTCCGCCGGATCGTGCGGGTCTGCAGGGCCAACAACATCACCTCCGTGCCGGATTTCTTGAGCGTCCGCTACGGCAACCACCCGTGGATCGGCCCGGTCGCCACCGTCCTCCTCGTCGTCGGGAGCGTCCCCTACATCTCGCTCCAGCTGAGGGCCGTGGCGATCTCCTTCGACCTGATCGCGGTCCCGTCCCCCGCGGGGACGGCGCGCGTCGACCCGATGCTTCTCGTCTCCATCTGCATGGGCGCCTTCGCCCTCTTCTTCGGGGGGCGCTACCTCGATTTCACGAAGCGCCAGGGGGGGCTGCTGACCGCCGTGGCGGTGGAGTCGATCGTCAAGATCGTGATCTTCATGGGAGCGGGGATCTTCGTGTGCTGGGGCGTGTTCGGCGGTCCCGGCGAGATCTTCGGGAAGATCCTGTCCCACCCGGACTGGCGCCGCCTGGCCACGCTCGGCGAGGCGCCGGGGAACGGATATTCCCGCTGGCTGGCGTACGTGGCGATCTCGGCGATCGACGTGATCCTCCTGCCGCGCCAGTTCCACGTGTTCGTGGTCCAGAACGGCGACGAGAAGCACATCAGGACGGCCATGTGGATGTTCCCCCTCTACCTGCTCCTCATCAACCTGTTCGTCGTGCCGATCGCCTTCGGGGGGCTCATCCTGGGACTGCCGGCCTCCATGGCGGACAAGTACATCCTCTCCATCCCGATGCTCGCGGGCGAAAAGGCGTTGAGCCTGCTCGTCTTCCTCGGCGGGTTCTCCGCCGCGACGGCGATGGTCATGGTCTCCTCGGTGGCGCTGGGGAAGATGATCGCGAACAACCTTCTCATCCCGGGGATCCTCAAGGCGCGCCGGGGGTTCCACGACTACGGGTACCTCCTCGCCGCGGCGCGCGCCTCGATGCTGGCGGTCATCGTGCTCGGATATCTCTACGCCCGCCTCATGTCCCGCAACATGGTCCTGATGGAGATCGGGATCATCTCCTTCGTGGCCGTGGCCCAGTTCGGACCCGCCGTGTTCGGGGGGCTCTACTGGAAGGGGGCGAGCGCCCGGGGCGCGCTCCTGGGAATCAGCGCGGGATTCGCCGCGTGGTTCTACACCATGGTCGTGCCGGCGATGGTCAAGGCGGGGATCGTGTCGGGGGCGATCCTCGAGCGCGGGCCGTTCGGGGTCGCCGCGCTTCGCCCGACGGGACTGCTCGGGATCGCGTCGGCGGACCCGGTCGGAAACGCCGTCTTCTGGACCCTGTTCGTCAACGTCCTCGGGTTCGTCGCCGGCTCCGTCCTGTTCGCGCCGTCGCGGGAGGAGGACTATCTGGCCGGCCGGGTCGCGCAGGGGTCCCGGGAGCCGGCGCCCGCCCCGGCGTTCCCGTTCCCCTCGCCGGCGCCGGGGGCGCACTACCTCTCGCTCGAGGAGATCGAGAAGGTGGTGACCCGGTACGCGGGGAGCGAGAAGAGGGCGGAGGTCGAGGAGGTGGTGCGGGAGATCCGGGAGATCAAGATGCGGGGCGAGACCCGCGAGGCCGTCATCCGGCAGATGGACCTGCCGCAGCGGCTGGAGCGGATCCTGACCGGCTCGATCGGGGCCATCTCGGCGAGGAACGTCCTGAGGGACATGCTCCCTCTGTCGCTCGACGACGCCCGCACGCTCGTGGAATCGTTCCGGGAGATGGAAAAGGACCTCGCGACGACGCGGGAGGAGGTCACCCACAAGGAGGAGGAGATCCGGGCGCGCGAGCGGTTCCTGGCGAGCGTGGTGCGCAGCATCGACGACGGCGTCGTGTCCCTCGACTTCGAGGGCCGGATCACGACCGTCAACGAGGGGGCGTGCCGCCTGTTCCGGCGCGCGGAGGCCGAGATGGTCGGCCGGGACTTCAATTTCCTCGTCCGCGACACGCGGTACCGTGAGAAGCGCCGGATCATCGCCCGCTCCACCTACCGGACCGGCCACTGGCGGGGCGAGGTGGAGATCGTCCGCAAGGACGGGTCGGTCGCCCCGGCGCTCTTGTCCACGGCCAAGATCATCGACGAGAGGGGCAAGCCGATCGGCTTCGTCTCCTCCTTCAAGGATCTGACCGAGACCAGGGCGATGCAGCACAAGATGATCCAGACCGAGAAGCTCGCCTCGCTCGGACAGATGGCGGCGGGCGTCGCCCACGAGGTGCGCAACCCGCTCGGGTCCATCAAGATGAGCCTGCGCCTCCTGCGCGACGACCTGCGGGGCGCCGAGACGCTCGAGGTGGTGGAGCACATCCGGGACGCTGTGGGGTCGATGGAGATCATCGTCAACGAGCTTCTGGACTACACGCGCGACATCACCCTCCAGCTCGACGAGTACGATGTCGGCAAGATCGCCCGCGCGGCGGTCTTCGGGCTGGAGGAGGAATCGGGGAGGAAGGGGATCTCGGTGGAGATCGACGACTCGTGCGGGCCGCTCACGGCGATGGTCGACGGGGTGCGCCTCAAGCAGGTGCTGACCAACGTCGTCAAGAACGCCCTCGACGCGGCGCGGCCGGGCGGGGGGCGCGTCGCGGTCCGGCTGTCGGGAGGGGCGCGGCCGGGCGCGGGTCCCGCAACGGATGCGGGCGCCGACGGATACGTCCGGGTCACGGTCGAGGACGACGGCCCCGGGATGTCGGAGGCGGAGATGGAGAAGATGTTCCAGCCGTTCTACACGACGAAGGCCCAGGGCGTCGGCCTCGGGATGTCGATCGTGAAGCGGCTGGTCGAGCTGCACGGCGGGGAGGTGCGCGTGGCGTCGACGGCGGGCGCGGGCACCGCCGTCACGGTGTCGTTGCCGCGCTTCCCGTACGGCGGCGGGGGAGGGGGAGGATGAAGCGGAAGATCCTGCTGGTCGACGACGAGGAGATCTTCCGGAGGCCGCTGGCCAAGACGATCCTGTCCGCGGGGTTCCTCGTCGAGGCGGCCGGGTCGGTCGAGGAGGCGCGCGAGCGCCTCGCGTCGGACGAGTTCGACCTCGTCGTCAGCGACATCCGGATGCCGGGGACCGACGGCATCTCCTTCGCCCGCGAGCTGCACGCGGCCTTCCCCGACCTGCCGGTGATCCTGATGACGGCGTACGGAAGCATCAGGACGGCCGTCGACGCGATGAAGGCGGGGGCGGAGGATTACATCCTCAAGCCGTTCGAGCCCGACGAGGTCCTCCTTCTCATCCGGCGGGCCCTCGAGATCCAGGACCTGCGCACCGCCGACCGTTACCGGATCTCGAAGAACCAGGAGAAATTCGGCTTCCGCGCCCGCGTCGTCTGCGAGAGCCCGGCGATGCGCCGGCTCCAGGAGGATGTCGAGAACGTCGTCGGCCTCGACACGACCGTCCTGCTCACCGGCGAAACGGGGACCGGGAAGCAGCTGATCGCGCGGGCCATCCATTACGGGGGCCCCCGGAAGGAGCGGCCGCTCATCGAGGTCAACTGCGCCGCGATCCCGGACACCCTGTTCGAGTCGGAGCTCTTCGGGTTCGCGAAGGGCGCGTTCACCGGCGCCTCGGGGGACAGGAAGGGGCTCTTCCAGCTCGCGGACGGGGGGACGCTGTTCCTCGACGAGATCGGGGAGGTCCCCCTCGCGATGCAGGCGAAGCTCCTCGCGGCGATCCAGGAGAAGAAGGTGATGCGGATCGGGGGAACGCGCCAGATCGACGTCGACGTCCGGATCATCGCGGCGACCAACAAGTCCCTCGACGACGAGGTGACGGCGGGCCGGTTCCGCAAGGACCTCTTCTTCCGCCTCAACGTCTTTCCCCTGCGCGTCCCGGCGCTGCGGGAGCGCAAGGAGGACATCCCGGTCATCGCGAACCAGTTCCTGGCGCGGTTCGCCCGCAAGTGCGGCAAGACGATCGCGCCGCTCGACCCGTCCGGCGCGGCGGCGCTCAAAGAATACGACTGGCCGGGCAACGTGCGCGAGCTCGAGAATTTCATCGAGAGGGCCGTCATCCGCGCCCGCGGCGCGGAGCTCGACATCCCGGGGGAGTTCCGCCCGCGCGCGGCGGACGAGACAGGCGGGCCGTTTTCGCCGGACGTGCCGTTCCGCGAGGCCAAGGAGCGCGTCGTCTCCGAATTCGAGAAGCGCTACATCGAGGAGATCCTGCGCCGCCACCGGGGAAAGCTGACCGACGCGGCGCGGGCGGCCGGGATGGACAACAAGAACTTTTCCGAGAAGATGAAGCGGTACGGGATCACCCTTGACAGCTGCAAGCCCGCCTGAACGTCCTGCA
>JBLNEU010000306.1:0-3062 GCA_050263015.1 Deltaproteobacteria bacterium
CGATGAAGGCATGGCGCGCGGAGAAGGACTTCGCGGGGCTCCTGTGGAAGGACAGGGAGGTCAGGTCGCTTCTCGGCCGCGACGAGTTCGACGCGCTGTTCGACATCGGGTACTACCTCAAGAACGTGGATGCGGTGTTCGACCGCGTCTTCGGCGCGGGCGGCAGGGGCCGAGGAAGGGTTCCGTATTAGAATGGAAGACATGAGGGACGGATTCCGCGACGAATGCGGGGTCTTCGGGGTCTTCGGGCACCCGGAGGCGGCGAACCTGGCGTATCTCGGGCTTTACGCGCTGCAGCACCGCGGCCAGGAGAGCGCGGGCATCGCGTCCGCCGACGGGGACGTCATCACCTTCCACAAGGAGATGGGGCTCGTCGCCGACATCTTCTCGGAGGAGACCCTGTCCCGCCTCCCCGGCCGCATCGCCATCGGCCACGTCCGCTACTCGACCGCCGGGTCGTCGGAGCTCAAGAACGCGCAGCCGTTCGTCGTCGACTTCGAGAGCGGCTCGATCGCGGTCGCGCACAACGGGAACCTCGTGAATGCCGACGACCTCCGGAAGCGTCTCGAGGTCGAGGGATCGATCTTCCAGTCCACGATGGACACGGAGGTGATCGTCCACCTCATCGCCAAGTCGCGGGCGCCGCGGATCGAGGAGCGCATCGTCGACGCGCTGGCGCAGGTCCGCGGGGCGTACTCCCTGCTTTTCATGACGCGGGACAGGCTCATCGCGGTCCGGGACCCGCACGGGATCCGGCCGCTCGTTCTCGGCAAGGTCAAGGGGGGATACGTCGTCTGCTCCGAGACGTGCGCGCTCGACCTGATCGAGGGGGAGTACGTCCGGGAAGTCGCGCCGGGCGAGATGATCGTCATCGGCGATCGCGGGGTTCTCGCGACGAAACCGTTTCCGCCCGCCCCTCCGCGGTTCTGCATCTTCGAGCACGTCTACTTTTCGCGGCCCGACTCGATCATGGGCGGGGTGTCCGTCCACCGGGTCCGCAAGGCCCTCGGCCGCCGCCTCGCCCGGGAGTGCCCGGCGGACGCGGACATCGTCATTCCCATTCCGGACTCCGGCGTGCCCGCCGCGCTCGGCTACTCGGAGGCATCCGGGATTCCCTTCGAGATGGGACTCATCCGGAACCATTACGTCGGGCGGACCTTCATCGAGCCGCAGCAGTCGATCCGCCACTTCGGCGTCAAGATCAAGCTCAACGCGGTCCGGGACGTCGTCTCGGGGAAGCGGGTCGTCGTGGTCGACGATTCCATCGTCCGCGGGACCACGGGCCGCAAGATCATCAAGATGATCCGGGGGGCCGGCGCCAGGGAGATCCACGTGCGCGTGAGTTCGCCGCCCACGACGTTCCCCTGCTACTACGGGATCGACACGCCGCTGCGCCGGGACCTCATCGCCGCCACCCACTCGCTCGACGAGATCAACACCTACCTCACCTCCGACACGCTCGGCTACCTGAGCACGGAGGGACTCCACGCATGCGTCCCGAACGGGGGACAAGGATACTGCGACGCCTGCTTCACCGGCGACTACATGGTTCCGCTCGAAATCAGGGAGAGCGAGGAGCAACTCCCCCTGTTTCGCGGATCCGTCAGGATCTGATACCACATCGCCGAAAGGGGACGACCGCATGGCCGGCCAGACGCGCGGCGACAACGCCGACAGAACCCGGTTGCTCGCCATCCTCAGGGAAAAGAGCTACGAGAAGAAGAAGGTCATCCTGTCCTCGGGGCGCGAGTCCGATTTCTACATCGACTGCAAGCAGGCGACCCTGACGGCTGAAGGCGCGGTCCTGACCGGCCGGATTCTTTTCGCGATGCTGGAAGAGGGGGGGATGCCCGAGGCCGTCGGGGGAATCACGCTGGGCGCCGACCCGATCGTCACGGCCGTGTCGCTCACCAGCGCCCTCCGGCAACGCCCCATCCCGGCGTTCATCATCAGGAAGGAGCCCAAGAAGCACGGCACCGCCCAGTGGATCGAAGGGACGAAGAACCTCGCCCCGGGCATGAAGGTGGCAATCGTCGAGGATGTCGTCACGACGGGCGGGTCGACCCTGAAGGCCATCGAGCGGGCCGAAGGTGCGGGGCTCGTCGTGAGCCGGGTCCTCTGCCTCGTCGACCGCAACGAAGGGGGCGCGGCCGCCCTCGCCGAGAAGGGGTACCGCCTCGAACCGATGTTCCTCAAGGAGGACGTGGAAAATGCGTGACCGCTTCCGTGCCGCCCCCCTCGCGGCCGGGGCGTTCCTTCTCGCGCTCCTGTCCGGCCCCGGCTGCGGGCCCCGCGTCGCGGCGATCTACGAGAAAGTGCTCGGCTCCCCGACATACGAAGGCACGACCGAGGCCCTGACGCGGACGAAGGAGGTTCGCGACGGGCTCGATACGCGGTTCATCCTCTCCGCGACCTGGCTCTCTCCCGGGTGGGCGCAGGCGTTCTCGGAGGAGTACGCGAGAATCTACTACCTCGACGTCGCGCGCAAGGAGCAGGTCGCCGCGCGGTGGAAAGGGGAGTCCGAGAAATACGAGCGCTTCCTCGTGGCGCTGTTCACGCCGGACGACAGGCTCAACGACCTCGAGAAGCCGGGCACGACGTGGTCCCTGCGCCTGGTCGGCCGGGGCGAGAAGGATTACGCGCCGGTGTACGTGAGAAAGACGGACCTTCGCCCCGAAGAGGTGTCGCGCTTCTTTCCCTTCGTGGGAACGTGGTCGCGGGCGTACGAGGTCGCCTTCCCGAAGGAGGGAGGGGAGGGCGCGGTCCCGGAGAAGGGCGCGGCGCCGCGGCTGAAGCTCGTGCTCACCGGGGTCCAGGGACGCGCGGTCCTCGCGTGGGAGTGAAGTTCAGGGATGTCTTCCAGTCCCCGCGCGCCGATAAGTTCAGGAACGTCCCTGAACTTCAGAACCACGTCTTCCGGACGAGGGTGTCCTGGCGCCCGTGCTCGTCGTCCAGGAACGGGTAGTCGATCGTCGTGTGGAGTCCCCGGCTTTCCCGGCGCTGCATCGCGCACCGGACGATGAGCTCGGCGACGGTGCAGATGTTCCGAAGCTCCAGCAGGT
>JBLNEU010000307.1:0-3498 GCA_050263015.1 Deltaproteobacteria bacterium
AGCCGCCGATCAGGCGCGCGATGTCGTTGTAGAAGACGAGCGCCACGAGCATCAGGATGAGCGCCAGCCCCACCTGCTGGGCCATCGCGCGCGCCTGGAGGGAGAGCGGCTTGCGGAGCACGCCTTCGATCACGAAGAAGAGGATGTGCCCCCCGTCGAGGATCGGGATCGGAAGAAGGTTGAGGATCGCCAGGTTGACGCTCAACAGCCCCAGGAACATCAGGAAGTCGTGGAGCCCCTGCCGGGCCTGCGCCCCGGCGATCTGGGCGATGAGGATCGGCCCGCCGAGGCTCTTGGCCGGGACCACCCGGGTGACGAGTTTCACGACCACTTCCGCGGTCAGGGACACGAGGTACCAGGTCTTGTCGGCCGCCTTCACCATGGCCCGCAGGGGGGACAGCCGCTGGATCACCGTCTCCGGGGCGGGGACGATGCCGATCCGCGCCTCGCGGACGGTCTCGCCGGCCGGCCCTTTTCCCTCCTGCGCCTCGGGCACGACGGAGATCTCCAGTTCGCTGCCCCCGCGCAGCACGGCGAGCGCGAGCGGCTCCCCGGGCTTCGACTTGCGGATCCGGCCCGCGAGCTCTTCCCACGTCGCGACGGGCTCGGAGCCGACCCGGCGGACCAGGTCCCCTTTGGCGAGCCCCGCGCGTGCGGCCGGCGAGCCCGCGACGACTTCGCTGATGCGGGGCGGCACGAGGGGCAGGACGCCGATCCCCGTCTCGCGGACCGCCTGGCCGAACTCGTTGCGCGCCTCCACGGACGCCGGGACGACCGTCGCGGCGAACTCCTGCGTCCCGCGGCGGGCCGTCACGACGATCGGCGCGCCCGGCTTTCCCTTGCGGACGCGGCCGTCGAGATCTTCCCAGTTCGCCACCGGGACATCGCCGACGCGCGTCACCACGTCCCCGGTCGCAAGCCCCGCCGAGGCGGCGGGGGACCCGGGCGCGACGTCGATCCGGGCGGTGATCGCCGGGAATCCCCAGAGGAACACGAACCAGAAGACGAGGACGGCGAACACGAGGTTTCCCAGGGGGCCCGCGAAGACGACCGCCATCTTGACCCTCGCCGGCTTGCGCCAGAAGGACCGCTCCTCCTGCCCCGGCGGGAGCTCCTCCCCCTCGCTCTCGCCGACGAGCTTGACGTAGCCGCCGAGCGGGATCGCCGAGACGAGGTACTCGGTTTCGCCCCGCTTGACGCCGACGACCTTCGGACCGAAGCCGAACGAGAATTTCGTCACCCCCACCCCGAGGCCGCGGGCGACGATGAAATGGCCGAACTCGTGGACGAAGATCAGGATGCAGAGGGCGGCCAGGAACGAAAGCAGGTAGACGGCGGCGACGTGCAGGCCCTCGAAGGCCCCTGCCAGCGTCCCGACGGCGGCAAGAACGGTCGTCTCTGTCACGGCTTCTTCCATCTCCTCTTTCGGGATATCATCCGGGCCGCTTCCTCCCGGGCTTCGCGGTCGGCCCTCATCACGTCGGACAGGGCCGGGGCGCGCCGGGACGGTCGCCAGGCCGACAGAAGCGCGCCGGCCACCCCCGCGACGTCGGTCAGCCGGATCCGGCCCTCGAGGAACGCGTGGACGGCGACCTCGTTCGCCGCGTTCACCACCGCCGGGGCGGTCCCCCCGCGTTCCGCGGCCGAGTAGGCGATCGCCAGGGCGGGAAAACGCCTGGTGTCGGGGCGCTCGAAGACCAGGCTCTCCATTCGATGCGGCCGCAGGCGCGGCAGTTCCAGGGGTAGCCGCTCCGGGAACGCCAGGGCGTACCCGATGGGGATCCTCATGTCGGGTATTCCGAGCTGGGCGATGAGACTGCCGTCCCTGTATTCCACCATCGAGTGGACGATCGACTGGGGGTGGATGACGACGTCGATCCTGTCGGGCGGCAGGCCGAAAAGCCAGGTCGCCTCGATGATCTCCAGCCCCTTGTTCATCAGCGTCGCCGAGTCCACGGAGATCTTGGCCCCCCTCCGCCACGTCGGGTGCCCCAGCGCCTCGGCCGGCGTCGCCGACGCCATCTGCCGAACCGTCCGGTTCCGGAACGGCCCCCCCGAGGCGGTCAGGATGATCCGCGAGACGTCCTCGCGGCGGTGCCCCGCGATCGCCTGGTAGACGGCCGAATGCTCGCTGTCCACGGGGATGATCCCGCCCCCGCCCGCACGGGCCGCCGCCAGGAGGAATTTTCCCGCCATCACGAGAAGCTCCTTGTTGGCCAGCGCGATCCGTTTTCCCAGCCCGGCGGCCGCGATCACGGGGCGGACCGACGCCACCCCCGAGGCGGCGGCCAGCACGATCCCGGCTTGCGGCGCGCAGGCGGCCTCCGCCATCCCCTCCTCCCCGAAGAGCACCCGGGTCCCGTCCGGAAGGGGACCGAGCAGGGACGCGGCCCTCTCGTCCGAGAGGCAGACGATCCCCGGCCGGAACCGCCTCGCCTGCCTCCCGAGCTCGGCGGCGTTGCGTCCCGCGCACAGGGCCGTCACCCGGAACCTCTCCGGGAAGCGGGCGATCACGTCGAGGGCGTTGCGCCCCACCGATCCCGTGGCGCCCAGGACCGCCACCCCCGCCGGGACGGTCATCCCCGGCCCCCGAGAAGCGGGGAGAGCGTCGCGAAGAGATGGAGCGCCGGGCCCGCGGCGATGAGCGCGTCGGCGCGGTCGAACATCCCGCCGTGGCCGGGGAGGAGCGTCCCGCTGTCCTTGACTCCCGCCGCCCTCTTGAGAAGCGACTCGAACAGGTCCCCGGCCTGCCCGATCGCCCCCACCCCCGCGGCCGCGGCCAGGGCGAACCAGAGGGGAACGGAAGGAAGGAACCACGCGGCGTAAGCCCCGCCGAAGGCGATGCTCCCGGCGAGCCCCCCCGCGGCTCCCTCGACCGTCTTGTTCGGCGATATCCCGGACAGGGGCCGCCTGCCGAAAGCCCGGCCGGCGAAGTAGGCGAGCGTGTCCCCCGCCGAGACGGCGACAAGCCCGAACAGCACCCAATGCTCGCCCCCGGGGAGGGCGCGGGTCCGCGGATACATGGCGAGGAACCCCCCGATGTAGACCACGCCCAGGACAAGGAGGCCGGCGCCGCGGGCCTTGTCGGCGGGCGGCGCATCCCCGGGCAGGACGTGGAACGCCGCCAGGAGGACGCAGCCGAGCACCGCCGGGGCGGCCAGGGGAAGCGGCAGAAGAACGCACGCGGCGTACGAGAGCGCGGTCAGCGCCACGCCGGAACGCCGGTCCCGGGGAGCGGGGAAGAACATCCGCAGGTATTCGAGGGAACAGAGCACGACCGCCGCCCCCACCGCGAGAAAGAGCGGCCACCGCGGGGCGCAGAGGACCGCCGCGACCAGGACGGGAACGAGAACGGTGGCTGTCAGAACCCGCTTCCAGAGCACGTCTGGCTACGCCCCGCCGTCCGCGGGCGCGTCCGGCTCCCCGGTCAGCCCGAAGCGGCGGTCGCGGCGCGCATACTCTTCGAGGGCCTGGAGGAACTCGGCCTTGCCGAAGTCC
>JBLNEU010000308.1:0-5867 GCA_050263015.1 Deltaproteobacteria bacterium
GAAGAGCTCGTGCCCGAAGTGGGACACCGTCGTCGCTTCGTTGCCCTGGAGGCGGCCCGAGAAGAGTCCGCCCACGTAGATCGACTTCTTCCAGTCGTACGCCGGCAGAAGGATCGGCGCCTCCTGCACCTCGGCGCCCGCCCGTTTCCGCGCGGCCTCGTCGTCCGGTTCTTTCCCCTCGACCTTCCGGAGGACGTCCGCGGGGAGCTGTTCCTTCAGATCCGGCCTCGCCTCCAGCAGCGCCTTCGCCTCCGGGGGAAGCTCCTGGCCGGACTGGAGCATCTGCTTCCAGAGCTCGACCTGCTGGGGCGTGATCCCCGGCGGGAGGGCGGGCGCGGCCTGCGCGCCGACTGTCGACGCGGCAAGAAGCAGCATGACCGCGAGAACGGAGACGTTCCGGAGACGTCGCGAGATCGGTTGCATTCTCACCTGCCTGGCACGGCCTGGAATGTATGCAATCTTATACCATACCGGCGACGAGGTGACGGCCGGCGGCATCAATTCCTGACACGGTTTCCTTCCGCGATGCGTCAGCAGCTGGGCACGCTACCGCCCCTGGAGGCGGGACGGGGGTTCCCGGGAGCGGCGGCGTTGCTCGATACCGCTGCTCCGGCGACGCGCATCCTAAAGCCTTGGGATCGCCGCGAATCCGTCTTGCGCCGCGCGGGCGCGGACCCGGCTTTCGGCCCGACGACCTTGTATGATTCTATCCGAATGGCTTGGATGCGCAAAAATTAATGGCACGGTGCCGGTGTAGAATGCTTTTTACGAAGTCGCCCGGACCAACTGCGAAGGCGAGGTCCGGCATGCCGTGGCCGCAGGGTCGATCCACCTGCCCAGGTTGGCCATGTCGCCCCGAAAATTATCCGAATCGATGGCGTCGCCGGGTCATCGTAACGCCGCCAGTTTCGGTCCAAGGGCGTCCGCTTGCCCGGGCTGCCCCGGCGGCCCGCTTAACACGAAGCCCTGCTCCTGTATATAATCAGGGAGGCGGAGTCGTCCTTCCGCCCTCCCGCGCAGTGGCTTTGGGGTCGCAGGGACAAGGGGGTCTTCGTGAACCGTCGGTCATTCAACGAGTCCCTGGTTCGGTCGCTATCGGTACAACCAGCCGAACGGGATGAGCTTTTGGCTCTCGCGCGGACGGAAGGGCCCGTGTTCCCGAAGACCCTGGTCGCCCGGGGATTTCTCTCGGCGGAAGCGGTGCGGGAGGCGTACGAGCGCCTCTGCGGCATTGCCCCGTTTCGCACGGATGCCGAAGGGGAAAAGCCGGCCCCCCAGGAGATCCTCCCCCTCTCATTCATGCGATCGAGAATGCTCGTTCCCGTTTCCCTCGGGAACGGCGCCGTGACCATCGCGATGGCGGACCCGCTTGACGTGGACGCCCGCGAATCGGTCGCCAAGGCGACGGGAAAGCGGGTCATCGTTCTCGCGGGAACCGAGGACGAGGTCCGCGAGTCGATCGAGAAGGGGTACGGGGAAGGGACCGCCTCGATGGACCGGCTCGTGGAGCAGGTCGGGGACGAGAGCGCCGGGGTCGCCGCGGGCGACGAGAAGGTCGAGCAGCTGATCGGGGTCGCGTCCGAGGCCCCCATCATCCGCCTCGTCAATTTCATCATCGCGCGCGCCCTCGAGCGCGGCGCAAGCGATGTCCACATCGAGCCGTCCGAGAAGGGGATGCGGGTCCGGTACCGCATCGACGGGATCCTGTCGGACGTCGACGCGCCCCCCAAACGGCTCCAGACGGCGATCATCTCCCGGATCAAGATCATGTCCCGGCTCAACATCGCCGAGAGCCGGCTTCCCCAGGACGGACGGGTGAAGCTCCGAATCGGCGGCAAGGAGGTCGATTTCCGGGTCTCGACGGTCCCGACCCTGTTCGGCGAGAGCGTGGTGATGCGGATCCTGGACCAGTCGAGCGTTCCGCTCAACATGGAGACGCTCGGGTTCGAGGGCGCGATCCTGGCGCGCGTGCGTCAGATGATCGAGTCTCCATACGGCATGATCCTCGTGACCGGGCCCACCGTCAGCGGTAAGACGACGACGCTGTACGCCTCCCTGCAGGAGATCAGGACGGCCGAGCGGAAGGTGATCACCATCGAGGATCCGGTGGAGTACCAGATTCCCGGGATCATCCAGATCCAGGTCAAGCCCCAGATCGGCCTCACCTTCTCCTCGGGCCTTCGATCCATCGTGCGTCAGGATCCGGACGTCATCCTCGTCGGGGAGATCCGCGACCGGGAGACCGCCGAGATCGCCATCCATTCGGCCTTGACCGGCCACATCGTGTTTTCGACGCTGCACACGAACGACGCGGCGGGGGCCGTCACGCGGCTCCTCGAAATGGGCGTCGAGGAGTACCTGCTTCCCTCGTCGCTCATCGGCGTGCTCGCCCAGCGCCTCGTCCGGACGATCTGCCCGGACTGCTCGGCGCCGCGCGAGATATCGCCGGCGTTCCGCGAGGAGATCCTGCGGGAAACGGGATTTGCCGCGGAGGGGAACCTCCGGAT
Source organism: Deltaproteobacteria bacterium (assembly GCA_050263015.1). GTDB lineage: Bacteria > Desulfobacterota > Deferrimicrobia > Deferrimicrobiales > Deferrimicrobiaceae > JBLMWX01. Next base: position 2,508 of record JBLNEU010000308.1, read on the forward strand.
GGGGCGCGGCTGCGACGCGTGCGGGGGAACGGGGTTCCGGGGGCGTGCCGGGATCTTCGAGCTGCTGCCGGTGACCGACGACATCAAGGAACTGATCGTCGCCCGTGCGGACGCCGGCGCGATCCGCGCGCGCGCCGTGGCGGGCGGGATGACCCTCCTGCGGGAAGGCGGCTGGGGCAAGGTGCGAAGCGGAGTGACGACTATCGAGGAAGTGCTGCGCGTGACGCGCGGGGGTTGAACTTGGCGGTATTCGGCTACAGGGTGACGGACGTGGGCGGCCGGGTCTCCGAGGGCGTGATCGAGGCGACCGAGGAGCTGTCCGCGGCGGGGCGCCTGCGCGAGATGGGGTACGTTCCGATCCGCGTGTGGCCCGCCTCCGCCCCGGCGGAAGGGGCGGCGGTAGCGGCGCGCCGCGCCGCCCGCGACGCCTCGGCGCGTAAAGACGTTCTCCCGTTCCTCCAGGGCCTGAAGACCCTTCTCGCGGCGGGGGTCCCCCTCGACCGCAGCCTCGACATGCTCGGGACCCTCTTCCGGGAAAAGGCGATGGGCCGGGTGGCCGTGGCGCTGCTCAAGGAGGTGCGGGCGGGGACGTCGCTCGCCGACGCGATGCGGAAGGCCCCGGGTGCGCCCTTCAACCGCTTCACGGTCCAGATGGTCGCCGCGGGCCAGACTGCCGGGCGAATGGAGGACGCGCTGGACCAGGTGCACGCGTTCCTCGAGCGTTCCCGGGATTTCCGGTCCAGCCTGGTGGGATCGCTCATCTACCCCGCGATTCTCGTGGCGGCCTCGATCCTGTCCGTCGTGCTCATGGTCGTATACGTGGTTCCGAAGGTCGCGGGGATCTTCGCCGCCGCCAGGGCGACCCTGCCACTGCCCACGCGGATGCTCCTCGCGACGAGCGGATTCCTCCAGGCATACGGACCTTATTTCCTCGGCGCCCTGGTTCTTGCCGGCGTGCTTTTCGCCTCGGCGCTGCGCCGGCCCGGCTTCCGCAGGGACTTCGACCGGGCGATGCTCGGATGGCCCCTGGCCGGCGGGATCCTGACGGCGATCGAGACGTCCCGGGTGACGCGCTCCCTGTCGTCGCTCCTGGCGGGCGGCGTCCCCATCCTCTCCGCCTTCGTGATCGCGCGGGAGGTCAGCGGCAACCTGGCGGTTCGCGAGGGGATCGAGGCCGCCCGGGTCCGGGTCCAGGGCGGGGCGAAGCTCGCCAGGGCGCTCTCGGAGACCACTCCGTTTCCCGATCTTGCCCTCCAGATGATCGCGGTGGGGGAGGAGACCGGCCGCCTGGAAGGGATGCTCGCGTCGGTCGCGGACGCCTACGAGGAAAACGCGCGCCGGGCGCTGCGCGCTTTTCTCGTCCTGCTCGAGCCCGTCGTCATTCTCGGCATGGGCCTCGTGGTCGGGTTCATCGTCTTCTCCCTGTTCCTGGCCGTCTTCCGGCTCAACGAGGTCGCGTTCTGATGCGCACCCGGGCCCACGCAGCGCGCGGCGCGGCGGGCACGCGCGGTTTCACGCTTCTCGAGCTGATCCTGGTGCTGTTCCTGGCCGGGCTCCTCGCCGCTCTCGTTGCGCCGTCCGTCTCGCGGACCCTGGAGTCCTCCCGCCTCCTGGGGGGGGCGGCGGAGGTCCGCGCGACGCTCTCCCTTGCCCGCACGCTGTCCGCATCGGCGGGACGGGAGCGGTCCGTGCTGTTCGATCTCGAGAAGGGGGAATACGGGATCTCGGGCGAGAGCCGGCGCCGCCTGCTCCCGGAAGGGGTCCGTTTCCGGTCCCTCCGGGTCGGTGACACGCTTGTGGAGCCCGCGCGCCTGCCGGCGGACGCAGGCCCGCGGGTGCGGTTCTTCCCCGACGGCAGCGCCGAGGAGACGGAGGTTGTCCTGACCGCGACCGGCGGAGGGACGCGGCGGGTCGTCGTGGATCCCCTGACGGGGCTGGCGGAGGCGGGAACTTGAGAAAGGGGTTTACGCTCCTCGAGGTCGTGGTCGCCATGGCGATCCTCGGCGCGGGGATCGCGGCGCTGCTCGCGCTGTTCGCCGGGTCGCTCCGCCTGGCGGGCGGCGCCCGGGACACGTCCGCCGCCGCGGTCTACGCATCGCAGCGGCTGGAAGAAGCGCTCCTTGCCCCCAACCCCGAAGAGGGCGAGGAAACGGGTCCGTTCGGCGAGAAATACCGCTGGATCACCCGCACGACCGTCTTGCCCCCCGGCGGACAGGAGAGTCCCTACCGGGCGGTCCGGATCGCGGTGACCGTGTCCTGGGGCGACCCCGGGGAAGAGCGGTCGGTGGAGGTCGCCGCGACGCGCTGGGAGAAAACGGGCGCGGATGCCCGGGAGACGCGCGGATGAACCGGAAAGGATTCACGCTCCTCGAGATGGTCGTCGCGGTCGCGATCCTCGCGACGATCGCGGGCGTCATCGCGGGGGTCATCCGGCTGGCGTCGATATCCACCGAGCGGGGTGAACGCGAGGTCGCGAGGATGGCGCGGCTCAAGGCGGGAATCGACATCGTCGAGAGGGTGATCCGGTCGGCGGATCCCACGGCGATCCCGCTGGGCGACAGGGCGTCTCCCTATTTCGTCGGAGAGCCGGACCGCATCCGCCTTCTCTCGCTTGTGCCCCCCTCCGCGGCGCCCGGGACCGGATTCCGGCTGGTCTGCTTCTCGCAGGCCGGGGGGGCGCCACCGGCCGGGCTGGCGGTCGCCGACGCGTCGCCGTTCCGCCTGGAAGACGCCGACGCCTGGGAAGGGAAGGACAAGGCGCGCATCCTCCTTCCCGCCGCGGACGGCCTCTCGTTCGCCTACTCCGCCGGCCCGTCGCCGGACGGAACGTGGGAGTGGCGTGCGACATGGGATGTCAGGGAAGCCGGACGCCTGCCGGGGGCCGTGCGGGTCGAGTTCACCATGCCGTCCGAAGGCGGACCCCTGAAGTCGTCGCTGGTGATCCCGGTGTTCGCGGAGGCGGCATCGTGATGCGGAACGCGCGCGGGATCGCGCAGCTCATCGTCCTGTGGACCCTGCTTCTCGTCGGGGTCCTGGCGATGTCGTTCGCGTTCTCGATGAGGACGGAGGCTCAGGCCGCGCGCAACGGCCTGGACGCGGCGCGCGCCTATTTCCAGGCGCGCACGGGGATCAACCGCGCGATCGCGGAGCTTGCCTCGGGTTCCGTCGACAACGTTCTTGCAATGGAGATCGCCGGCGAGGACGGGGACGCGACTTACGCCGTGGAGCTGCAGGCCGAGCGGGGCAAGATCGACGTCAACTTCGTGTCCGAGCCGGTGCTCAAGGAAGTTCTCCGCAACGGGGGCCTCGACGATGCGCAAGCCGAGGCGGTCGGAGATTCCATCCTTGCGTGGCGGGACG
>JBLNEU010000309.1:0-4478 GCA_050263015.1 Deltaproteobacteria bacterium
TTGATCTCCTCGAGCTGCGCGTACTTCGGGTTCAGCGGCCCGAGGAAGACCCGTTGGAGCGCCCAGAGGTGGTATGCGGCGCCGATGACGATGCCCGAAGCGGAGATGATCACGATCGTCCGGAAGGTCGGGAACGACCCGATGAACACCATCGACTCGGAGATGAAGCCCGACAGCCCCGGCAGCCCCAGCGACGCGAAGAACGCCACGCTCACGAAGCAGGTGTAGATGGGCACGACGGCGCCCAGCCCCCCGAAGCCGTCGATCTGGCGGTGGTGCGCCCGGTCGTAGACGACGCCGACGAGGAAGAAGAGCATGGCCGTGATCGTGCCGTGGTTGAACATCTGGAACGCCGCGCCGGTCATCCCCGCCGGCGTCATGGCCGCCATCCCGAGGAGGACGAAGCCCATGTGGCTGACCGAGGAGTACGCGACCATCTTCTTGAGGTCCGACTGCGCCATGGCGCACAGCGCGCCGTAGACGATGTTGATCACGCCCAGGACGGCCAGGGGAACCATGAACCACTTGGTCACGTCCGGGAACATCGGGAACGAGATCCGCATCAGGCCGTACGTCCCCATCTTCAGGAGAACCCCCGCCAGGATGACCGAGATCGCCGTCGGGGCCTCGACGTGGGCATCGGGGAGCCACGTGTGGAACGGGAAGACCGGGACCTTGATGGCGAACCCGATGAACAGCCCCATGAACAGGAGGATCCGGATGTCGAAACCCTTCAGCCACTCGTTGTGGGTCGCCTGAGCCATGTAGTGGAGCATGTTGAACGTGTGCCCGCCCGTCTCGGGGTTCGTCGTGTTGAAGTAGAGGGCGAGCATCACGAGGAGCATCAGGACCGAGCCGAGCAGGGTGTACAGGAAGAACTTGATCGCCGCGTACTCCTTCCGCGGGCCGCCCCAGATGCCGATGAGGAAGTACATCGGCAGGAGCATCAGTTCCCAGAAGACGTAGAAAAGGAAGAAGTCGAGGGACGCGAAGACGCCCATCATGCCCGTCTCGAGGAGGAGGAAGAGGGCCATGTACCCCTTGACCTTGTTGCTGATCCCCCACGAACCGACCACGGCGAGGAACGACAAAAGCGCGGTCAGGACCAGCATCGGCATCGAGATCCCGTCCGCCCCCATGAAGTATTCGACGTTGATCGAGGGGATCCAGCTGTAATGCTCGACGAACTGGAACTGGCTCGCCACGTTGACGCCGGCCACGGAGGAGTCGTAGGCGGACCAGAGCCGGACCGCGAGCGGAATCGGGATGAACGACGCCACTGCGGCGATGGTCCGGATGACGTTGTCGTTCCCCTTCGGCACGCAGATCAGCGCGGCCGCCCCGAGCAGGGGGATGAACGTCATCAGCGTCAGGATATGTGCGTCAACGAAGCTCACGGAAGACCTCCTCCGGTCAGAAAGCTTTCACGAGGACAATGATGAGTACGCCGCCTGCGAGAACGAACACGTAATGGTACAGCTTGCCGGTCTGGAGCCGGCGGATGAACGATCCGCTCTCGATGGTCACGGTCGCCACCCCGTTGACCGCGCCGTCGACGACGGCGTTGTCGAACTTGCCCACGAGGAACGACGCCCACACCCCGAGGCGCCCCACGAGGTTGACCAGCCCGTCCACGACGTTGTTGTCGAACCACGCCATCGCCCGCGCAAGCCCCTTCGTTCCCGCGATGGCCGTCTTTTCGTAAAGCTCGTCGAAGTACCACTTGTTCTTGAGGAACACGTACACGGGGCGGACGGCGTTGGCCACGCGGTCCGGGTCGATCCAGCCGAACGAGTAGACGACGAACGCCAGCCCGATCCCCGAGAAGGCGAAGATGACGGACAGGATCATCGCCCACTTGTGGGCGACATGGGCGATGTGCTCGTCGTGCGCGGCGCCTCCCATGTGTTCCCCGGCCCGGGCCGGCGCCCCGTGGGAGCCGGCTTCCGTCGCCGGCGCATGGTCGACGGGCCCTGCGCCGTGCTCGCTCCCCCCCGCCGGGGCTCCGTGGGACGGGGCCCCTCCGGAAACGGGGACCGCGACCGACGCTTCGTGCGCCGCCGCATGGACCGCGACGGGGATCACCGCGGCCGGCTTCCTGACGAGGTTGCCGAACCATCCGCTGTACCAGAAGGAGAACGACAGCCCGGCCAGGACCACGAGCGGCACCCACATGTTCGGGGGCGACTCGTGCGCATGGTCGAACTTGTGGTGGTCCTTGGGCTTTCCCAGGAACGTGAGGATCACGAGGCGGAACATGTAGAACGCGGTGAGCCCCGCCGTGCAGAGCGCCCCGATGAACAGGATCATGTGGACCGGGTTGGCGCTTTTCATCCCGAACTCGAGGGCCGCGCCCAGGATCATGTCCTTGCTGTAGAAGCCGGAGAAGAGGGGAACGCCGGCGATCGCGAGCGTGGCGACGAGGAAGGTCACGAACGTGATGGGCATCTTCTTGCGGAGCGCCCCCATGTCCGTGATCTCCTGGCTGTGGACCGCGTGGATGACGGAGCCGGAGCCCAGGAACAGGCACGCCTTGAACGCCGCGTGGGTCGTCAGGTGCGCGAGCCCCGCGGTGTAGCCGCCGACGCCGAGCCCCATGATCATGAACCCGAGCTGGGAAATGGTCGAGTAGGCGAGGACCTTCTTGATGTCCGTGGCCGCGAGGGCGATCGTGGCCGCGATGAACAGGGTGATGAGCCCGGTGTACGCGATGAACAGGAACGCGTCGGGCGTGAAGATCGGGTAGACCCGGCCGACGAGGTAAACGCCCGCGGCGACCATCGTCGCGGCGTGGATCAACGCGGACACCGGGGTCGGGCCCTCCATCGCGTCGGGAAGCCAGACGTGGAGCGGGAACTGGGCCGACTTGCCGATGGCGCCGCAGAAGATCCCGATGCCGGCGAGCGTCAGGAGCGTTCCGCCGATCTTCCCTTCGCCGATCGCCTTGAACAACTCGTCGTACCCGAGGACGCCGGTCGCCGTGTAGAGGATCAGGAACCCGATCAGGAAGCCGAAGTCGCCCACCCGGTTGACGACGAACGCCTTCTTGCACGCGTCGGCGGCCGACTTCTTCTCGAACCAGAACCCGATGAGCAGGTACGAGGAGAGGCCGACGAGCTCCCAGAAGATGTAGATGAAGAAGAAGCTCTCCGCCAGGACGAGGCCGAGCATGGAGAAGGAGAAGATGGACAGGTAGGCGAAGAACCGGCTGTACCGGGGATCGCCGTGCATGTAGCCGACCGAGAAGAGGTGGACGAGGCTCGAGACTCCGCAGACGACCAGGAGCATCACGGCGGTGACGTTGTCGACGAGGATCCCGGCATTGATGACGAACCTGCCGCCGAGCGAAAGCCACGGGTACACGACGTGGTACCGGAAGTTCGGATCGTAGGCGGAGAAGACTTCGTAGAAGATCGCGATGGACATCGCGAGGCCCGCGAAGATGGTGGCGAGCGAAACCCAGTCGCCCTTGCGGGGCAGGCGCTTTCCCACCGCGATGTTGATGAAGAAGGACGCGAGCGGCAGGAACGGGATTATCCAGGCGTATCGGATCAACGGTTACCCCTCTCCGCGCAAGACGGACATCAGCCCTTGAGCCGGTCGGCCGTGTCCACTTCGACGGTTCCCGTCGTCGCGAACAGGCGCAGGAATATGGCCAGCGCGACGGCCGCCTCGGCCGCCGCCAGGACGATCACGAACACGGCGAAGATCTGCCCCCCGATGAACCGGGAGACGTAGTGCGAAAACGCGACGAAGTTGACGTTCGCGGCGTTGAGGATCAGCTCGACCCCCATGAGGACCGCGACCCCGTTGCGGCGCGTCAGGATCGCGTAGAGGCCGCAGCAGAACAGGGCGGCGCTGACGACGAGGAGCTTCTCGAGCGTCATCTACTTGGGCTCCTCCATGTCGGGTTTCCCGCCCTGCGCCGCGTCGGGACGCGACAGGAGCGCGGCGCCGATCAGGGCGGCCAGGAGCAGCACCGAGGCGGCCTCGAACGGCAGGAGGTAGCGCGTCATCAGGAGCTCCCCGATCTCGGCGGTCGTCGGCTGGTACGTGAGCTCGGGCTTCACCGCGTACGGCGTGGAAACGGCCGCGTACGAGAGGATCCCGAAAAGGGCCAGGCAGACGATGGCGGCGGGCCACCGGAAACGCATCGGGCTGGACAGGTTCACGCTGGAGATCCGGTTCGAGAGGAAGACGGCGAACAGGATGAGGACCAGGATCCCCCCGACGTAGACGAGGATCTGCGTGGCCGCGAGGAAGTCGGCGGACAGGAGGACGTAGATCCCGGCGACCCCGGCGAACGAGAACAGGAGCGCCACGGCGGAGTAGATGATGCTCGGCAGCGTGGCCACGAGGACCGCGGACGCCACGGTGAGGATCGCCAGCGCGTAGAAGATGATGTCGGCCGGTCCGGTCATCCCTTCGTCTCCGGTTCCTTCTTCGTCTCCGCCGGCTTCGGCGCCTCGGCCGCCGGC
>JBLNEU010000310.1:0-3350 GCA_050263015.1 Deltaproteobacteria bacterium
TCCCCTCCGATAAGATTGGGTTCTTTCGGGTTGGCCCTTTAGCTCAGATGGTAGAGCAGAGGACTGAAAATCCTCGTGTCCCCAGTTCAATTCTGGGAGGGGCCACCATGAAATCCCCGGGGATCCGGCCGGTTCGGCCGGGTCCCTTTTTCGTTTCCGGCAGCCGGTCGCATCGTTTCACGGCCGCCGCCATCGACCGGCCCGCGGCCGCCGATCGCGCATCAGTAGGGGACGCGCACGGTCACGGAATTGCTCCAGACCTCACCGCCAAGAAATACATAGCCGCCCACCAAGTATGAATATTCGACTCCCGGAGAAACCTGGGAATCGATGAACCATGTCGTGGCGCCGGAACTGATGGCGGTGGACCCGTACAGGCATCCGTTCCTGAAGACCGGGACATCGTCACAGTTGAAATTTGCCGTAATCGCCAGCACCACGGAACTCGACGATGCGCTCTCGACCCCGAGACCGATCGACCAGTCTCCTCCCGTTTCCGAATAGGTAAACTCGCCGCCGAAATCGAAGTCCAGGCAGCCCGACGGCAGGAGGCACAGCGAGCAGAAGAGGAGCAGGGTCGTCGAGGCCCTCTTGTACCGCATGGCGCGGCGCGCCGCGGGCCGGAACGGCGAGGGGGCTTGGCGCACATCTTCCTCCGCGAGACGAGGACATCGTGCAGGCCATGTTGTCGTGTTGCCCAAGCTACACCCTGGCCGGGCGCCGGGCAAACGAAATCGGCGGCGCGCCGCGTGCCGCCGTTTCCCGGCGGGCGGGCAGGTTGATTTGCGCGCCGGGGAGGACCGATAATGGTCCGACGCCGACGACGAGGCCTCCATGAAGATCCTTCTGCTCCGTCCCGACCCCGGCAACGAACGATTCGGGCTTGGCCCCTTCTTCCGGGTCGAGCCGCTGGGGCTCGAGTACCTGGGAGCCGCCCTGCGGGCCCACGGGCACGAACCGGCCGTCGCGGACCTCCGCTTCCGGCCGGGCGCGCCGGCCTGGGTCCGCAGGACCCGGCCCGGGCTCGTCGGCATCTCCTGCGCCCATGCCCTGGAGTACGACCGCGTCCGGGAGACGGCGCGCGAGGTCCGGCGGGCCGCCCCCGGGGTCTTCATCGTCGTCGGCGGGCATGCCGCGGCGGCTTACCCGGGCCCGCTCGAAGACGACGCGATCGACGCGATCTGCGTCGGGGACGGCGAGGAGATCGTCCCGGCGCTGGCGGACGCCGTCGCCGGAAAGGGATCCCCCGACGCGGTGCCGGGCCTGCGGCTCAGGACGCGGGACGGATGGTTGTCGACGCCCGCGCCCGCCGGGCCGGTCGATCTCGACCGGGTGCCGCTGCCGGCGCGGGACCTGGTGCGCCGCCACCGGGGCGGCTATCACTGCCTCATCTTCAAGCCGGTCTGGCTCGTCGAGACGGCTCGCGGCTGCCCTTACCGGTGCAGCTTCTGCTCCGTGTGGCAGCTCTACGGGCGATCCTTCCGGGAACGGTCCGTCGGCGCGGTCGTCGATGATTTCGCGGCGGCCGGGGACTCGATCTTCGTCGCGGACGATCTCTTCTTCCACCATCCCGAGCGGAGCCTCGCGCTGGCCCATGCCCTGCGGAGGCGCGGGGTCGCGAAACGGTGGATCCTCGTGCAGACCCGCGCGGACCTCGTGTGCGGAAACGCGGATCTGCTCGCGGCGTGGAGGCCGCTGGCCCGCGACTTCGACCTGTTCATCGGCCTCGAGGCGGCGACCGACCCGGGGCTGGCCCGCCTGGACAAGGACGCAGCGGTCGGGGCAAACGTCGAGGCCGTCCGCATCGCGCGGTCGATGCGCTACGGGGTCAACGGCAACTTCCTGGTCGATCCCGACTGGTCGGAGGACGACTTCGGGGAGCTGTGGGACTTCGTCGCCCGCCACGGGCTCCGGCGGGCGGGATACACGCTCCTGACGCCCCTTCCCGGCACCGACTTCCACCGGGCGCTCGCTCCCCGGCTCGAGGGGCTTCCCTGGCTCATGTACGACATGCACCACCTGCTCTGGGAGCCGCGCCTGGGCGCGGAGCGATTCTTCGAGCTCTACGCGGAGACGTGGCGCCGCTCGATCCTCAACACCTCCGGGGAGAAGAGCTGGATCGACTGGGCGAGGCAGGTGAGGCCGTCGCAGATCCCCTACCTGGTCCGGATCCTCCGGCGCACGCAGGCGATGATGAACTCCCGGGCCTATCTCGGGGAGTACCGGTCCCTGCCCCCCCTGGCCCGGCCGTGCCCGGCGCCCGCCGCGGCGTTGCGGGCCTGATCCCGCGGATCAATCCGAAAGGCTCGTGTAGAAGCGGCGGACGAAGCCCGTCGTGAGGTCCGGCCGCACCCCGAGGCGGTTGCCCGCGAGGTCCACGATGGACGCGGCGAGGAGGAGCGGAAGGAGCATCGTCGAGACGAAGACGCGCACCGGGGACGCCCCGCACCCTTCGAGCCCCCGGAACGCCCGGACCCCGGCCAGGCGGGCCGCGTAGAACCACGCGCCGTACAGGACGCTCAGCGGCATGGCCGCGAGGAGCGTGGCCACCTCGAACAGCCTGTCGGCGCGGGGAGACAGGCAGAAGACGTCGCGGCCGGTGCCGCCTCCCCGGTACGTGTCGGACTTCCCCGGCCTCGCCGCCTCGAGCCACCACTTCACCATGATGTAGGAGATCACGTAGACGGAGATCGCGGCCACGTCCGGGACGGACCGGAAGTGGGTCCGGAATCCCGGGGGATAATGCGCGCGGATGGGAAGAGACACGATCTTCCTCCCCGAGTCGCCCGCCTTGATCAGCAGCTCGGTCTCCGTGACGTACCGCTCCTTGAGAAGCGCCATCGAGTCGACGACATCCAGCGGGTAGAGCCGGAACCCGCACTGGGTGTCCTCGACGAACTGGTTGGCGGCGATCGAAATGTAGAAGCGCGCCACGAGCATCGAGTTGTGCCGGTGCGGCGGGATCGCCGCCCCGTCCCCCAGCCGGGATCCCGTGACGACGGCGCCGGGGTTCTCCCGGTGGGCCGCGAGGAACGCCGGGATGTCGTCCGGGTCGTGCTGCCCGTCCGCGTCGAGCGCGACGACGGCCGCGAAGCCGCGCCCGCGGGCCTCCGCGAAGAGGACGCGGAGGGCATTCCCCTTGCCGCGGTTCTCCGGCAGGGCGATGACCGCGGCGCCGGCCTGCCGCGCCGCCGCCGCGGTCCCGTCGCCGGATCCGTCGTCCGCGACGATCACGGTGTCGAGGTGGCGCAGCGCCCCCCGGACCACCGCCCCGACCGTGTCGGCCGCGTTGTAGGCGGGGACGATCGCGCAGACCGCCTCGCGGGCGCTCATGACAGCTCCTTCAGGAC
>JBLNEU010000311.1:0-5879 GCA_050263015.1 Deltaproteobacteria bacterium
AAGCTTTCGACCACCATCGTGAAGACGTCGAACCGCCCCTGCGCGTCCTCGCCCAGCACCACGTCGGGGGTGATGCGGACGGTGAACTGGAGGAGGTGGTACACGAGGAAGGCCAGCAGGAGGAGCCCGGTCCAGATCATCGTCTCGCTGGAGAAGGTGGCCTTGAGCTTCCTGTTGACCGCGTACTTCGCCGGGTTGGCCGCGCTGTTCTCCAGGGTGAGCGTGATGCCGAACCAGGCGTGGACGAGCAGCAGGGCGAGCATCACGGCCCGGAAGACCCAGACCAGGGGCCCGAGGGAGTGCAGCTTCTCCGCGTAGGCGTTGATCCCGTCGGGTCCGACGAAAATGGACGAGTTGCCCAGCAGGTGCACGACGACGAAGAGCACCATGAGGATGCCGCTCGACCCCATCAGGACCTTTCTGCCAACGGCGTTCGTGAGCAGTTGCATGTCACCTGTCCTCTTTATCGTGGATTTTCACTGCGTCGATCGGAGCCGCTTCGCATGATCACGGGATAGTGTCCGGGGCAGGGGTTCGACGGGTCGCCGCGCCGATCCCCCGTTCGTTGCGCAGAGCATAGGACGGCGAATGGGAAATGTCAACCGTCATCGTGCATACTGTCGACCGGTCCTGCGCGACGGCCCGCGCCCCGTCCGCCGGGGGCGAGGCCGCGGGAGTCGACAAGGGACGCCTCCTGAAATAAACTCTCGGGAAACCGGGCCCCGGCGGAGGATGACCGGGCTTCGGGCGCGGAACAGGGCGCGGAAAGGGGGATCGTCCATGGGGAAGCGGATCGGGTTGGCGGCGACGGCGGCCGCGCTGCTCCTTTTCGCCGGCGGCTGCACCGTGATGGAAAGCACGTACGTCCGCAAGGTCCAGGAGGCCGAGGGACTCGCCGGGGATCTCGCGGGGCTCAGGAAGAAGCACCAGGAGCTGGTCGTCGAGAACGATCTTCTCAAGAGCCGCCTCGAGAACCAGCGGCTGGAGCTGGGCAACACCATCATGGAGCGGGACAGGATCAAGGGAGACCTGGCGTACGTCACCGGGGCGCGCGACAAGGCGGCGGCGGACAACAAGGAGCTGGAGGCGCTGCTGCAGGCGAAGTCGGACACGTTGTCGCAGTCGATCGGCGAGATGCGCCGGAAGATCGCCGACCTCGAGGCCGAGAACGCGCGGCTGAGGCAGGAGTCGGCCTCGCTGAGGACCTTGCAGGAGGAGAAGGCGCGCCAACTGGGCCAGGTCGAGGGCGAGAGGGACAAGGTCCGCCGGGATCTCGCGGACTCCCGCGCCTCCAACGAGAAACTCCGGGCGGATCTTGCCGCCCAGACGAAGGCCCAGCAGGAAAAGGTCGAAAAGGTCAGCGCGACCTACGAAGGGCTGCTCGAGAAGATGAAGGGGGAGATCGCGAAGGGGGAGGTGACGATCTCGGAGCTCAAGGGGAAGCTCACGCTCAACATGGTCGATTCCATCCTGTTCGACTCCGGGAGGTCCGAGGTCAAGGCCGGGGGGGCGGCCGTGCTCCAGAAAGTCGTCTCGATCCTCAAGGACGTCAGGGACAAGGCGATCCGGATCGAGGGGCACACCGACAACGTGCAGATCGGCGGGGCCCTGGCCCGGCAGTATCCCACCAACTGGGAGCTGTCGGCCGCCCGGGCGATCAACGTGACCCGCACCCTCGAAAAGCAGGGGGTCGATGCGGCGTCTCTCGCCGCGGTCGCCTACGGGGAGACCCGGCCCATCGCCGGCAACGACACCCCGGAGGGGCGGGCGAAGAACCGGCGCATCGAGATCGTGCTCGTGGCGAAGGAATAGCCGGGCCGCCCCCCGGCGACGCCCGCCTTGGCGGGGGGCGCCGGGGGGGGTCAGGCGCGCTGCGTCGCCTGGACGAGGGCGAAAAAACCGCATTTCCGGCAGTCGCCGAGCTTTTGCGCCGTGACGCAGCACGACGCCATCTCGCCCATGGTGCCGGCGACGGCCCAGCAGATCCGGCCGTACTTCGGGTGGGCGGGGCAGCGGGCGCCCGCGTTCCCGGCCCTGTCCATGCCGCACCCGATGAATTCCCAGCACTGTGTCTCGAAGTTCTCCTCGGGCGGGACGTAGGGGAAGCGGAGACTGAAGGTGGAACCTTTCCCGGGAACGCTGTCCACGCGGATCGACCCGCGGTGCTCGTCCATGACCTTCTTGCACATGGAAAGCCCGAGCCCCGTTCCGTGGCCGGACGCCTTGGACGAATAGAACGGCTCGAAGATGCGCTCCATTCTGTCGGCCGGGATGCCGACGCCGGTGTCGATCACGTCGATGACCACCTGGCGGATGCCGTTCTCCCGGTCCGTCCGGGAGCGAAGCGTCAGGGTGCCTTCCCCGGGCATCGCGTCGACGGCGTTGGCCGCCAGGTTGTCCAGGGCCTGCCTCGCCTGGTCCCGGTCGACGAGGCACGCCGGCAGGTCCGCCGCCGGTTCGACCGCCAGGACCACCGATTTCTCCCGGCACAGGTCGCCGAAGGCATGCGCCGTCTCCGCAAGGATGTCGTTGACGTCCGTGTGGCGGACATGCTCCTTCGCCTCGCGGGAGAATGTCAGGATGTCCTTGAGGATGCGCTCCAGGCGGCCGACCTCGTCGACGATCGTCCGGGCGTGCTCCCTCTCCTTCGACCCTTCCGGAAGGCGCTTTTCGAGGCGCTTGGCGAAGCCGCCGACGACGGTCAGCGGGTTGCGGATCTCGTGGGCCACGTCGGAGGTGAGGCGGCCCAGGGCGGAGAGTTTTTCGGCCCGGAACAGGCTTTCCTGCAGCCGCGTGAGCTCCACGAGAGAGCCCCGAAGCTCGGCGTTGAGCGTCTCGATCTTCTCCTTGTCCCGTCGCATCTTCCCGGAGAACAGGCCGATCGGAAGGGCGATGAGGAAGAGGAACACGGCGCGGAGCAGGAAATCGACGCCGTCGACCGGCCCGACGCGCGAGCCGGCCAGGAAATAGACCGCCGCGCAGATCGCCGCCGCCGCGAAGCCGCGGAGGGGCCCGAAATACAACGCGTGCAGGGCCGTCAGGAGATAGAACCCGGCGAAGAAACCGCTCTCGTAGCCGCCCGAGTTGACGACGAGCAGGGCGACGAAGGAAAGGTCGAAGACGAGCGACAGGGAGTAGACGGCTCGCTTGCGCGCCGGGCGCAGGAACAGAAGAAGGTAGACGAGGATCCCGTAGGCGGCGAAGTACGCCGCGATCCCGAAAAACGCGCCGAGTCTTTCCGGGGGCTCGTGCTCGAGGAAGAACCACGCGAAGATCCCCGGGAGGGTGACGATCCGCAGGAGGAGGAACCCGATGTCGGCGAACTCGATCTCGCGCCGCATCGCGCCGAGTCGTTCTCCCAGGGATGTGGCTTCCGGCATCGAGCCGTGCTCTCCGCGCGTTGATGGACCTATTATATCGATAAATCGAAGATTATGGATGTCATTCGCGCCCGGCCCGGCGGAGGATGTCCCAGTAGGCGCCCCGGTGCCCCTTCCGGATCGCCGCGGACAGGATCTCGTTGGCGTTGTAGTTGTAGTTGCTTTCCGGGGTCGCCGGGTTGAAGAAGAGGAACCGGTCGTCGTCCCCGGTCAGCTCCTCGATCAGCCGGAAGAGATCGGGGGCGATTTCCGGCTCGACGAAGAAGACCGGCGCGGAGAGGTCGTCGCCGCCGATCAGCCCTTTTCGGGCCTCTCCCCGGGTCACGGCGCCCGCGATGGCCGTGCCGGGGTAGACGCGGACGCCGACGGCGACGCCGGCCCGGTCGGGGCCGGCATTCTTCACGAGGGCGATGGTTCGGGCGACGCTCTCCCGCGTTTCGCCCGGGGACCCGAGGAGGAGGTCGAGCATGACCGCGATTCCGGCCTCGCGGCAGAACCGCACCGCGTTCCGGATGTCCTCGCCCCGGAACGCCCGGCCGAGGCGCGCGAGCATTCCGTCGTCGCCGCTGTCGGCGCCGAAGTTGATCCCGGCGCACCCGGCGCGGCGCATGAGATCCGCGAGGTCCCGCGTGAAGGGGGCCGGCGCGCAGTACGCGTACCAGCGAAGCTTCCCGGCGAGGCCGCTGCGGAGGATCTCCCGGCAGACGGCCTCCGCGTGGGCCGCCGGAACGTTGAACTCGCTGTCGCAGGTGTGAACGTGGTCGATGCCCATGTCGATCAGCCGGGCGAGCTCGAAAACGACCGCTTCCGGGGGACGGAGGCGGGACGCGTTCCCCTTCGCGAGCGGGTCGGCGCAATACGCGCAGGAGCAGGGACATCCCCGTTTCGTCTCGATGCCGGCCTGCCCCCCCTCCCGGAAGTAGCGCCGGTTGTCCGCGAAGCTCCGGCTCATCGGGGGGAGGCCGGACAGGGGCCCGAAGGAGACCGGGTTGACGCGCAGCCGCCCGTTCCGCAGGAGGAGAAGGCCCGGCAGATCGTCGATCCCGCGGCCGGCCGCGAGGCGTCCGGCGAGGCGGGCAAAGGCGAGCTCCCCGTCCCCGCGGATCCCCGCGTCGGCGCCGCACCGGGCAAGGACCGCCTCAGGCATCACCGAGAAGCCGACCCCCCCGAGGACGACGGGGGCCCCGGCCCGTTCCCGGATCCTCGCGACGATCCGGGCGCAGCCGGGGAGGAACGACTCCCGGGTCGGCAGGGAACAGTCGTCGGTGTTGCGGATCGTGACGCCGACCAGGCCGAATTCCCGCGTCCCGAAGAAGCGGTCGAGCGCGTCCTCCGGCCGGTCTTCCCAGCAGAGGTCGAGGAGGCGGACTTCGTGTCCGGCCGCGGCGACGGCTTCGGCGACGTAGTCGAGCCCGATCGGGGCGACGGGAGGACGGATCCGGTTCGTGTTGACGAGGGCGACGCGCATGGAAACGATACAGTGACATACCCGGGCGGGGAAACCAACCCCGTCGGGACGAGCGCGTCGCGACGGAGAGGGGCTAAAGTCGCCCGCGGGATTCTTCCGATAAGTACTTCATGGAGAGGAAGTTCACCATCACGATCGAGGTGGACCCCGGGAGCCGGGAGATCACGGTCCGGGACGACGCCGGGAACGAGCGGTCCCTCGGGTCCGTGATGATCTTCGGGGGGGACGCGGAAGCCGGCGAGTTCTACCTGTTCGGCTGGGGGGCCTCGGCGGACGCGGCCTGGGCGTTCAAGCAGGGATTCCTCCACGCGCACGAGAGCGGCGATCCGGCCTACCGGAATTTCTACCGGCAGTGCGCCTGCCACATCGCCCAGGCGACATGCCCCGACGCGTTCCGCCAGCAGGTCGAGGCCGGAGAGGTCATCGACCTGTGGCAGGCCGACGACCGCCGGAAGTCCACGATCCACTGAAGACAGCCGTCCTGGCGGGGGACACTTCTTCCCTCCGCCCCGGGCCGGAATCGGGAATGTCCAACTGACCGCGGGCGTCTCGGCGTGCGAAGGCTGCACCGTCTCCGAAGCCCGGCGCGAAGCCCCTTCAACTGCCGGTTTTGCTCTCCAAGGATCCCGCGATATCATGAAGACATCGCTGCTGCGCGACGGGCGTGTCCGGCCGCGCGGGTGACGGGCCCGCGAAGGGACATCCCCGGCGCGTTCGTCCCTGATCAAGTGGGGGCGCTCCATGGACCTCGCGCACCTTGTCGCCGTGGCCCGCGGCGCAGAGCCCGCCGACCTCGTGCTCCGCAACGCGCGGCTCGTCGACGTCCTGTCCCCGGACATCCACACGGCCGACATCGCCGTCGCGCGGGGCGCCGTGGCCGCGGTCGGACGGGGCTACCGCGGGCGCGACACCGTCGACCTCAAGGGGCGGTACGTCTGCCCCGGATTCATCGACGCCCACGTCCACCTGGAAAGCGGCTTGGCGCGGCCGCCGGAATACGCCCGCGCGGTCGTTCCCAGGGGCGTGACGAC
>JBLNEU010000312.1:0-4651 GCA_050263015.1 Deltaproteobacteria bacterium
CGGGCCCCGAGGACCGCCGCCGCGCGCCGCAGCTCCGCGGACCGGGTTTCCCCGAGGTGCGCCCGGTCGGTGACCGGAGGGTCCCCGAGCATCCCGGCCTCGCCCCGGGTCGCCGTGACGAGCGTGACCTCCGCTCCCTCGCCGGCGTACCGCGCGATGGTTCCCCCGGGACCGAACGTCTCGTCGTCGGGGTGGGCCAGAAGAAAGAGCATCCTTCGCGTCATGTCCGATCGGGTCCGTCCGCCCCGCCGTCGCTCGCCACAGACGCCCACAATAGCACAAAGGATTCCGCTCTTGCACCCGCGGCGCCGAACCCCTATTCTGGAACCCGTGGGCGGGAAGGCGGCGCTTATCCTCGGCGGCGGCGGGATCACGGGCGGGGTGTACGAGCTCGGCGTCCTGTCCGCCCTGGAAGACTTCGTCGTCCGCGGCCGCAGGACGCGCGACTTCGACATCTTCGTGGGAGTCAGCGCCGGGAGCCTGCTCGCCGCGTTCCTGGCCAACGGGATCTCCGTGGCCGACATGTGCAAGGCGATCCTCGGGGAGCGGAGCCATCGCCTCGTCCTCGCCCGCGAAGACATCTACGACCTGCGGTTCGGGCAGTTCGCGCGCGCCGCCTGGAAATTCCTCCGGGGCATCCGGCCCGTCGTCCGCTACCTCCGCCGCGAAGGCCAGCCGGTCACCTTCCTGAACGCCGTCTCACTGTTCCTCCAGTACCTTCCGGCCGGCTTCTTCTCGAACGCCAACCTGGAACGGTACGTGCGGCGCATCCTCTCCGAGGATGGCAGGACGAACGACTTCCGCGGTCTGCCCCGTGACCTCTATATCGTCGCCACCGAGATCGATACGGGCGAGCGTTGGGTCTTCGGCGGAAACGGCCTGGCCGACGTCCCCGTGTCTCTCGCCGTGCAGGCGTCGTCCGCCATCCCCGTCTTCTTCGAGCCGGTCCGCATCCGGGACCGCTATTTCGTGGACGGGGCCGCCGAGCGGGCCGGCCACATGGACATCCCGATCGCCGCCGGCGCGGATCTCGTCCTCATGATCAACCCGACGGTCCCCGTCTACAACGACCGCACCGTCGTCTGCATCCCCACGGTGACGGGAAACTGCAGCTCGATCACGGAAACGGGCTTCGCGAGCATCGCGGAGCAGACTTTCCGGATCAACACGAGGGTGAAGCTCGAGCTCGCCATGGAGCTCCACCGCTGCCGCAACCCGGAGACCGACATCGTCCTCCTCGAGCCGGCCCCGATGGAGTCGACCCTGTTCCTGTACGGGAGCATGAACTTCGCGGAGCGGGTCC
This sequence comes from Deltaproteobacteria bacterium, assembly GCA_050263015.1. Classification (GTDB taxonomy): domain Bacteria; phylum Desulfobacterota; class Deferrimicrobia; order Deferrimicrobiales; family Deferrimicrobiaceae; genus JBLMWX01. Next base: position 1,304 of record JBLNEU010000312.1, read on the forward strand.
AGATCCTGAATTACGGGTACAATTCCGCGGCCGTACACTTCGTCGACAATTTCGACCGCCTGAAAGACTGTTTCGCCAGGCACGGGATGGACGTATCATTGGACCGGATCCGGAGGGACCGTTTTCTCGAGCTGGCGACGCGCCACAAGTCCCGGCGCCGCTACGCGATGACGGTGTATCGTTAACGTCGCATTCCCGGGAGGTCACCATGCCGCGCCCCGTTCGAATCGGCCGTCGTCCGTACCGTCGTTTCCTGCTCGTCGCCGCCGCCCTGCTTTCGATCGGCGCGCCCGCGCCGGCCGACGACGGCAAGATCGCGATCATCGTCGACGGCCTTCCACTCGACGCGAAGGCGATCGCCGTGAAGGACGACGTCTACGTCCCGGCATGGATTCTCGAAAACTACGCCCACACCAAGATCAACTGGCGGCGCCGGAGCAATCTCATCGAGATCATCACGACCACGCCGGACCAGCCGGTCCCTCCCGCGGAAGGGACCCTCAACGTCAAGATCGGCTTTTACCTCGAAACCGAGGGGTTTGTCGTCGGCGGATCCACCCGCCTCTACCTGCTGAACGTGGACCCGAAGGAGTTCCAGTTCCCCGACAAGAAGAGCCCGGCGGAGCGGGCCCACGAGGCCGCCCTCGACCGGATCGGGAAAAGCTCCGAGGACATCCACGCGTACCTCGCCCTCTCCCCGACGGACCGATTTTCGACGAAGGGGTGGAGGATCGTGGCGCGCATGCCGAAGACGGAGATCGCGACGCTGGCCGCGACCGTGGACAAATACGAGGTCCTCTACAAGAGCCTCTACTACGACCTGATCACGACCCTCGTCATCGGGAAGGAGCAGGAGGTCAACGCCTCGAGCGTGATCGATGATTCCATGAAGGGGATCAGAATCGAGAGCGTCCCCGTCGCGGAGGACGGGACGGCCAAGGCGAAGCTCCCGAACGGCCTCTATTTCCTCTACGGCCGGATGCTCTACAAGAACCGCCAGATCATCTGGGACATCCCTGTTTCCGTCCGCGGCGGCGAAGCCCTCATCGAGCTGTCTAATAGAAATGCGGCCCTCATGCAGTAACTATGGGGCCGCCCTTTCAGGGGGACACTCCTGATCTTGATCTTTCGAGTCCTTCGCTGAGGAGTGTCCCCCGCCACCGGTTGCGGGGCGGCGTTTCGGACAGATGACGCGGGCGCCGGTCGCCCGGCGCCCGCCCCTCCGGCAGGTGCGGTCGGCCCCCATCACCTTTCCGGAGGATTCGTGGCCCGCTGTCGGGCTACCAGTTGTAGCCGGCCTCCCCGTGCTGGGTGAGGTCGAGTCCCATGACCTCGTCCTCCGCCGAGACCCGCAGTCCCAGCGTCTTGTCGAGGAGCTTGAGGAGCAGCCAGCTCACGCCGAACGAGTAGACGAGCGAGACGCCGGCGGCAAGCGCCTGGACCGCGAGGAGTTTCGGATTCCCGTGGAACAGCCCGTCGGCCCCCGCCGGGTTGACGGCCGTCGTGGCGAACAGCCCCGTCGCCAGGGCACCCAGCGTCCCGCCGACGCAGTGGACCCCGACCACGTCGAGGGAGTCGTCGTATCCCAGCCGCCCCTTGAGCATCACGGCGCTGTAGCAGGCGGCCCCGGCCAGCAGGCCGATCACGAGGGCCCCGAGCGGCGCCACGAAGCCGGAGGCGGGAGTGATCGCGACCAGCCCGGCGACGCATCCGGACGCCGCCCCGAGGACCGTGGGCTTGCCCCGGTGGATCCACTCCGTCCCGACCCATGACAGCGTTGCCGCGGCGGCGGCCGCGTGCGTCGCCACGAATGCGCTCGTCGATAGCTCGCCCGCCGAGAGCGCGCTCCCCGCGTTGAACCCGAACCACCCGAACCAGAGGATGGCGGCGCCGAGCACCGTCATCGGCAGGTTGTGGGGCGCCATGTTCTCGGCGCCGAACCCCTTCCGCTTTCCGACGACGAGCGCCGCCGCGAGGGCGCCCGCCCCGGACGTGATATGGACGACCGTCCCCCCGGCGAAATCCAGCGCCCCGAGGTTCCGGATCCACCCGCCGATCCCCCACACCCAGTGGGCCACGGGATTGTAGACGAGCAGCGCCCACAGGACCGTGAAGAGGAGAAAGACCGAAAACCTGAACCGCTCGGCGAAGGCCCCCGTGATGAGCGCCGGGGTGATGACGGCGAACATCATCTGGTAGACCATGAAGGCCTGGTGGGGAACCGTCGCCGCATAGCCCGCGAACGGCGCCAGCCCGACGCCGGAGAGACCGAACCAGGAGAGGTCGCCGATGACGTGGCCCCGGTCGGGCCCGAAGGCCATGCTGTACCCGACGAGCATCCATTCCACGCTGATGACGCCGATGATGATGAACGACTGCATGATGGTCCCGAGGATGTTCTTCCTGCGGACCATCCCCCCGTAGAACAGCGCCAGCCCGGGGGTCATGACCATGACGAGTGCCGTCGAGACCAGCAGCCACGCCGTGTCGCCCGTGTTCATGTCCGTCGCCTCCTTGGTGATGGGTGCCGACTTCGCTGCGGGAAACAGCAACGGGCGTGCCGGAAACACACAGGGCCGATTCCGAAGGACATATGGCGCGGGACGGGAAAGGGGTGCCACAATAATGAACGGATCAGGACTTTATTGTCCCCATGACGACGGAGGGCACGGTCCCCCGGCGGCGCTCCGGGCGCCGCCGGGCGACTGCGCGACGCCCGGCGCATTTTATTTCGAGGCGCGCCGCCGCCGGGTTACAATTCTCCGATGTCCCGATCTCCCGCCTCTCGAGGCAAGGAGCGACCGCGATGACCGAACGGCTGTTTTCCTCCTGCATCCGGGGAGCAGGAACTGTTCTCTCGCTCGCCCGCGAGACCCTGCGCGCCCAGACGGCCCGCCGGGGCCCGGGCGCCCCTCTCCGTTACCCGGAGACCGCATACGAGCTGCCCGTCGTCTTCGGCCTCTCCGATATCCGGGTCGTCTCCCTCGCGGACGCCGCTCCCGTGCTCGACCTCGCGGAACGGCTCGTCGGGGACGCCCCCTCGGCGGAGAACGCCCTCAACGCCGGGACCGCCACCCTCCTCGCGGCGGACGTCCTCGGAGCGCTGTCCCACGAATCGGGAAACCCGCACCCTCCCCCCGCCGTGGGGTTCGTCCCGGACTCGGTCCTCAGGAAGCTCGGGATCTTCATGGTCGACGGATCGGTGCCGGGCGTCGCCGTGGTCGTCGGAAAGGCGTCCGACCCGGCCGCGGCGGCCGCGATGGTCCGGCAGTTCCAGGAGATCGGCCTTCTCGTCTTCCTCGCGGGCGACGTGGTCGGCCAGATGGAAGCGGCGGGGGTCAAACAGGG
>JBLNEU010000313.1:0-9056 GCA_050263015.1 Deltaproteobacteria bacterium
GTCGACGCGGCGATCCTGTTCTCCGACATCCTCATCCCCGTCGAGGCGATGGGGGTCCCGCTCGACTTCCACGAGGGGAAGGGCCCCCTCCTCGGAAAGGCCATCAAGAGCCAGGCGGACGTGGACTCGCTCGCCGTCCCCGACCCGGCCGAAAAGGTCCCATTCGTCATGGAGACGATCCGCATTCTCCGGAAGGCGTTCGAAGGAAAGGTCCCCCTCATCGGCTTCTCCGGCGCCCCTTTCACCCTGGCCTCGTACATCGTGGAAGGCGGCACGTCGCGTAATTTCATCCAGCTCAAAAGTCTCATGTACCAGGCCCCGGACGTCTACCGGTCCCTCATGAAGAAGATCGCCAGGACCGTCGTCGCGTACCTCAACGCCCAGATCGAGGCCGGGGCCCAGGCGGTCCAGATCTTCGACACGTGGGCGGGGATCCTCACCCCGGGCGACTACGAGGAATACGCCCTCCCGTACACCCGCGAGGTCATCGAGGGACTGCGGCGCGACGGCGTCCCGGTCATCCACTTCGCCAACGACTGCGCGATGCTTCTGCCCGCGATCCGGACGCTTCCGGTCGACGTCGTCGCCGTCGACTGGCGGATCCCGCTGGACGCGGCCGCCTCCGCGGTCGGACCGGGCTTCGCCCTCCAGGGAAACATGGACCCGACGATGCTCTTCCACCCGCCGGAGAAGATCGACGACTGCGTGCGCGACGTCCTGAAGAAGGGGGAAGCCGCGGCCTCGCACATCTTAAACCTGCGGCACGGGATCCTGCCGCCGACCAACCCGGAGCACGCGGTGGCCATGGTCGAGGCCGTGCACCGGCTCGGGCGACGGAAGTAGCCCTCGCCGCCCGCGGGCGCCCGACGATGAACGCGACCTCGCCTTCCGGACCGACCGGCGTCGTCCTGCTGAACATGGGCGGGCCGGATTCGCTCGCCGCGGTCCGCCCCTTCCTGGCGCGGCTTTTTTCCGACCGGCAACTCATCCGGCTGCCCGCCGCGCCGCTCACGCAGCCGCTCTTCTCCTGGATCGTCTCGGGACTGCGGGCGCGCAAGGTCCGCCGGTATTACGAGGAGATCGGCGGCGGCTCGCCCATCGGGCGGCTGACCGAAGCCCAGCGGGCCGCTCTCGAACGCGCGCTTCGCGCGGCCGGCGGGAATTTCCGCGTCTACGTGGGAATGCGGTACTGGCATCCGCTTTCCAAGCACGCCGTCCTGGAGATGAAGGACGACGGCGTGGCCCGGGCGATCGCCCTCCCCCTGTATCCCCAATATTGCGCCGCCACCACCGGGTCGAGCTTCTCCGATCTTGCGGCGTGGATGCGGTGGGCGCGGGCCCGTTTCCCGCTCGCGTTCGTGCGATCGTGGCCCGACCACTCCGGCTACATCGCGGCCCTTTCCGAGAAGATCGCGGAGACGCTGGCGCGCGTGCCCGCCACCGCGGCGGGACGAGCGCCCGGCCGCCCCGACGAGCAGGCTGCGGCGGCGAGCACGGAAGCCCCGGGGAGCGATTTTCGTCCGGGAGCGGGGGGACCGCCCGTCGGAACGCACCTGCTGTTCAGCGCCCACGGGATCCCCAAGTCGTTCGTCGACGGCGGGGACCCGTACGCGGACGAGGTGGCGCGCACTGTCGCCGCGGCGATGCGGAATTTCCCCGGCGTGCCCCATTCCATCTCGTACCAGAGCCGGGCGGGGCGGGCCGAGTGGCTTGGCCCCGACACCGTGGACGAGGTCAAGCGGCTCGGACGCGAGGGCACCGCGGCCCTCGTCGTCGTCCCGGTGAGTTTCGTTTCGGACCACATCGAAACGCTGCACGAGCTCGACATCCGGCTCGCGGCGACCGCCGCGCAGGCCGGGATCGCGACGTTCCTGCGCGTGCCGGCGCTCGCCGATTCTCCCGCATTCATCGCCGCGCTCAAGGACATCGTGCTGACGGCGGGGGCGGACGCCTTGCGGCCCGCGGACGCCCCGCTGGCGGGGGACACTCCTTGACGCCGGACCCGGGGCGGAAGCGAAGCCCGCAATGACCTGGAGTGTCCCCCTGAAAGGAGAACGGACATGCCGCGCATCGCGATCGTCGGAGCGGGGATCTCGGGGCTGTGCACGGGCCACTACCTCGTCAGGGCGCTGTCGGCCGCGGGCCGGGCCGCCGAGATCGTCCTCTTCGAGTCCGAAGGCGTCGCGGGCGGGAAGATGCGCACCGTCCGCGAGGATGGCTTCAACATGGAGTGGGGGCCGAACGGATTTCTTACGAACAAGCCGCATTCGCTGGAGCTCGTCAAGGATCTCGGGATCGATGGCCGGCTCGCCCGCTCCTCGGACCTTGCCCGGAAACGGTTCATCTACTCCGGCGGGACGCTGCACCGCCTGCCCGAGAACCCTCCGGCGTTCTTCAGGTCGAACCTCCTGACGCTGCGGGGACGGCTCCGGATCGTCGGGGAGCTATTCGCGCCGGGGCCCCCGGAAGGGGTCGACGAATCGCTCGGCGATTTCGCCCGCAGGCGCCTGGGTCCCGAGGCGCTCGAGAAACTCATCGACCCGATGGTGACCGGCATCTTCGCCGGGGACCCGGACCGGATGTCGCTTCGCGCCTGCTTTCCGCTCATCTACGACCTCGAGAGGAAGTACGGAGGCCTCGTGAAGGGGATGCTCGCGCTCCGGAAGGAGCGCCGCCGGGCCGGGGTGAAGCAGGAGATGTCCGCGGGGCCGGGAGGCGTCCTGATGTCGTTCGACGCCGGCGTCCAGACCCTCACCGACGTCCTCGCCGAACGTCTCTCGGAGGGATTGCACCTCGGCGTCTCGGTCGACCGGATCGAGCGGCGCGGCGGCAAGCTCCTTCTCTCGCTGAAGGAGAAGGGGCTGCAAGGGGAGATCGACACGGACGCGATCGTCGTCGCCACGCCCGCGTACGCAGCGGCGGCGATCCTCTCGCCCCTCGACGCGGCGCTCGGAGACGCCCTCTCCGCGATCCCGTACTCTCCGATCTCCGTTGTGGCCCTCGGGTACGACAAGGCCGCGCTCGGGAACCCGCTGGACGGCTTCGGATTCCTCATCCCCCGGGGAGAGCGGCGCAAGATCCTCGGGGCCCTCTGGGATTCGAGCGTCTTTCCGAACCGGGCGCCCGAGGGGAAGGCGCTGATCCGCGCGATGGTGGGCGGCGTGCGGGGCCCGGAGCTGGCGGCGCTCCCGCCGCAGGAGCTGATCGCCCTCACCCGTTCCGAGATCGCCGCGACGATGGGAATCGCCGCCGAGCCGGTCCTTTCCCGTTCCTTCTTCCATGAAAAGGGGATTCCGCAGTACCTCGTCGGGCACGGGAATGTCCTCGACCGGATCGACGGCCGCCTCGCCGCCGCGCCGGGGGTCTACCTCAACAGCAACGCCTATCGCGGAATCGCGCTGAACGACTGCGTCCTGCAGTCGCGGCTCGCGGCGGAACGGATCGCGACGGATCTCACGGCGTAGATCGCGGGGCCGAAAAATCGGTCGGCGGAAGCGGGAAGAGCTGTCGAGGCGCAAAGTTCAGGAACGTCCCTGGACTTTGCGAGGATGGCCGGCGCGGGGATTTCAGCGCCGGGCGATTGCCCGGATCGCGACGTACTCGCCGTAGACCATCACCGCGCAGGCGATCATGAAGAGCGCGAGCTTGAGGTCCGCCCGCCACTCCTGCCGGAACTCCCCGCGGAAGAGGAACGCGAATCCGGGCGTCGGCCGGAGCCGCACGGCGCTTCGGAAATCGCCCAGTCTCCCGAAGACGATTTTCCCCAATAAAACGTAGAGCGGGACGTTGACCACGGCGAGCACGATGGCCCATGACACGGGATGCATCGGGGACCTCCTCCGTTCTTTTCGACGGCCCGGCGGGAATTCTTCAAGGATTTGACGGGTCAGAGCGCCAGCGCGATGAGCACCGCCGACTCGGGACAGACGCCCCGGAGCTGCGACGAGCGGGCGAGCCCGGGCGGGGCCCCGCAGCGCGGGACGACGCGGAACCCGAACCGGTCGAAGAGCCCTTTCTTCCCGAAGGTCGTCAGGCCCCAGGCCGTCTTGCCTCCCGCGCTGCGCGCCTCGGCGATCGCCCGGGACAGAAGCGCCTCGCCCGCCCCCGCGTTCCGGGCGTGCCGGGCGACCGCAAGCGACCTGAGGAGAACTTCGTCCCCGTAGACCTCCACCCCGACGCACCCGATCCGCTTCCCCCCGAGCCGGGCGACGAAAAATCGGGCGAAATGCTCCCGGACTCCCTCCGCGGGAAGTCCGCAATCCTCGAGCAGCGACAGGACGAAGGGGAGGTCCATCGCGCGGGCGCGCGCGATCCGGAATTCGTTCGTCGTCATCACGAACCCCCGCGGTCCCGCCGCCCGCCCCCCTGCCACCCTCTATCCGTTATCCGTTCATTATCTTATGGCAATGGCCTTGAAGAACGTGTAGCAGAAGACGCCGTCCGGGGCCGTCGTCCGGCGCAGTCCCGCGATCCCCGTTTCCCAGCCCCTCTCGTCGACGAGCCCGAGGGACAGTGCATTGTCGCGCACGCCTTCGACCATTGCAATGAACGTGTTCCGCGTGAATCCGTCGACAAGCCCCGGCCTGCTCCCGTCGACATAGACCATCCGCGGCGAGACGCGGACGCTCCGGAAACCCGCCTCGACCAGCACCGGGTACAGGCGGCGGCCGATCTCGCCGTCCCCTCCGATTCCGGCCTGGATTTCGACGAGGCATCGGACGACGCGCCGGGCCTCGGGAGAATCGGGGTGGAAGCACGTCGACCCGTGATCGCCCTCGATGACCGTCACCGTGCCGCCGGGCTTGAGGACGGTCTTCAGCCGGACGAGCGCGCCGACGGGGTCCGGCAGGTGCTCGAGCACGAAGCAGACGAACACGTGGTCGAAATGCCCCGGCGCGAACGGCGGATCGAAGATGTCGGCCCGCACGAACGCGACGTTTCCGAGCCCCCTGGCCGCGGCCAGCATCCTCGCGGCGGAAAGCGACCGCGCCGAGACGTCCATCGACACGAGCCGGGCGCCCGGGCTCTTCGCGGCGAGTACGACCGTCTGGGCGCCGACCCCGCATCCCGCCTCGAGGACGGCGCTCCCGTCCGGGTACCCCGTGTCCGCGTGGAGGATCTCCGTCAGCGTCGCCGCCTGGTCGAAGAGCCGCCGGCTCTCCCGCTCCGCGTATCCGTGGACGTATTGTCGGTCGCCCGTCGCCATCGTCCCCACTTGATATGCCCCCGGTGCTCCTTTGTCAAGGGGATAGATTCGTCAACAATATGAAATAGTTATGGTTTTGGCGGCCGCGCATCGGGCAACGGCCCGTGCCCGGCGAGCTATCGGGAACGGTTTTCATCGTCTGCGACTTGACGAATCAATAATCAAGAGGCCCCGGGTTGCCGAAAAGATCCTTTGGAAAACGGTTTTCAACTCCCCGAGGGGGCAAGCGATGAGGCGGCTCGGAACTCTGACGGCCGGCGACGCGTCCGGGAGAGAAGCGATGAGGGTCCCCGGCGCCGCGGGCGACCCGGGAGGATCGCGCCGTTGCGATCCATGATGGGGGTCGACGTCCGTGCCTTGCGCCGCAGGGGCACTGCGGCGATCCGGCGGTTTCCCCTGGCGTTTTCATCCGCCGCGATCGCGGCCGCGACGCTGGTCCTGCTCGTCGACTCGACGCTTCCCGGGACCGTGTCGCGGGCGGCGTGGCGGCTCTTCGCCGCCGCGGCGTTCGGGTTCCCCCTTCTCGTCGCGCTCAGGATGCTCGCGGAGCGAAAGGGGTGGGGACTGCCGGAGACGAACGCGGCACAGGCCGCCGCCGTCGTCCTCGCGGCCGCCTGCTCGTTCGCCGTTCCGGACCGTTCGGCCGGGTCGGCCGTCGTCCGGTTCGCCGTTCTCTGCCTTGGATTCTTCCCCCTCCTGACCCTGGCCCCGTTCCCGGGACGCGGCGAGATCAACGGATTCTGGCATTACAACAGGGCGCTTCTTGCGCGCTTCCTGCTCGCGCTTCTCGTCACCCAGCTGGTCGCCCTGGGGATCGGATTCGCGCTCGCGGGGACGGGTCGCCTCCTCGGGATCGACGTGCCCCCGGCCGTCTACATCTGCCTCTGGATCGCCATCACAGTCCCGATCGGGTCCGTCATCTTCCTGAGGGGCATCCCGTGGCGGCCGCAGAAGCTTCAGACCGCGGTCGAATACCCGAAGTGGCTCCGTGTTCTCACCCGTGCCGTCCTCATCCCCGTGGTCGGTCTGTCGATCCTCGCCCTCTACGCCTGCGCGGCGACGATCCTCGTCCGGACGAGCTGGCCCAGGGGAGGCTTGGCCGGGTGCGTCCTCGGCCTGTCGGCGGCGGGCATCCTCACATACCTTCTCGTCTATCCCGTGCGGGAGAGGGCCGAGAGCCGGATCGTGCAGGCGTTCACGCGGTGGTTCTTTCCCCTGCTCCTTCCCCTGGCGGTCCTGCTCTTCGTGTCGGTGTGGCGGCGAATCGCGGAGTACGGGGTGACGGAGCGCCGGTATCTCGGCGTCGTCGCCGCGGCGTGGCTTGCCGCGGCATGCGTCTACTTCATCGCCGGGAAAGCGAAGAACATCAAGGCGGTCCCGGCCTCGATCGCCGTGCTCGCGTTCCTTTCCTCGTTCGGCCCGTGGGGGGCCTCGGACGTCTCGGCGCGGAGCCAGACCGACCGGCTGGAGAGGATCCTCGAGAAGAACGGAATCCTTTCCGGCGGGAAGATCCGGCGGGCGGCGGATGCCGTGCCGGCCCATGACGAGGGGGAGATCAGCCGGATCGTCCATTTCCTGGCGGAGCGGAACGAGATGGGCCGCATCGCGCGCTGGTGCGGGGGCGGACCGAAGGCCGAAAGCGGGCAGGACGTGATGGCCAGGATGGGGCTCTCCTACGATCCGAGCCGCCGCGGGAAGGACCTCCATTTCATGGCCCGGGACGCGCGCTGCCTGCGGGTGGCCGGATACGACTACTCCGTCAAGCTTTCCGCGCGGCTCGAAGGCGGGAGCGGGACGTGGGAGGCACCGGTCGACCAGCCCGCCGGGAGGAAGGGCCGCTACCGCCTGGTGCTCGACGGGAAGTCGGGAAAGCTTTTCATGACGGAGGGGCGGGAGACGGTCATCGCCGCGGATGTCGTTCGGCTCGCGCGGAGGCTTCGGACCGAATTTCCGAATGACGCCGCGGCCCCGCCGGTCTGGGTCCCGCGGGAAAAGCTCGAGATCGTGGAGACGCGCGGGTTCGTCGGGATCAAGGTCTGCCTGTCGGAGATCGTCGGAACCGAGCGGGAAGGAACCGTCCGGATCGGCAACATCCAGGGCGAGGTCCTCGTCAAGACGGCGCCGTGAAAGGAACGGCCGGGAAGGGTCGTCCATGGCCATCGATATCGCGTACGAACCGACCTTTCGGGATTTCCTCTCCCTGAACCGGTGGATCGTCCGGCGCCGGTGGCGGGCCGTCCGATGCCTGTCGGTCCTCATGATCGCCCTCTTCCTCGCAAGCCCCTTCCTGTTCCGGGACCTCGCGGCGGAAGGACTGCTCCTGCCCTACGCGCGATCGCTGGCGATACTCGTCCTCCCGGCGGCGTTCCTCGCCCTTCTTCCCGCGGTCCTCTTCCTCGCCGCGAGGAAACGGTGGCGCACCGCTCCCGAGATCCGGGAGCCGCGACGATTCGCTTTTTCCGAGGACGGCCTCGCGGTCACGGGCCGCACGTTCTCCGCCCGGGTCGCCTGGTCGCACATCACCGGCGCCGAATTGCACCGCGGCCTGTTCATCCTGAGGACGAACCAGAACCTGTACTATCTGCTTTCGGAGAAAGGGTTCCCGGACGACGCGGACCGGAAAGCGTTCCTGTCCCTCGTCCGGAGAAAAGTGTCGCCGACCTTCGGAAGATGCTCCACGCTGGGCCGCGTCAAGTTCCTGGAGCCGGCCCGGAGCCTCGACCGGGGTTGATGCTCAAACCGCTTTCGCCGCGGCCTCGAGCTCTCCCTCGATCTTCCTGATCTTGACGCGCAGCATCCCGAGGTTGGCGTCCGGGCCCGCCATGACGGCGAGCAGAAAATCGTCCCCGACCGGGGCAACGACGACCGCGGCCTGCCCGAACTCGAAGATCGTGATCCCGGCCTTTCCCCTGCCGAGTTCCCCGGCGATCGAGTCGGACGCGCCGAAGCCCGCCGAGGCGATCGCGCCCACGAGCTCGGGCTCCAGGCGCACGTTGTAGATTCCGTCGATCAGGAAGCCGTCGCGGCCGACGAGGCAAGCGGCCTCCACGCCCTGGAGCTTCGACAGCCGGGAGAGCAGCTCTCTCAGGTCGCACGGGCGGCCCTCGGGCTCTTCGGCGGGCGCCACGCGGGCCGGGGCTTCCACGGCGGGCGGGACGGGGGACGGCGCCTCGGCAACGGCCGCGAAGACAGGCGCCTCCACGGCGGGCGCCTCCGCCCGTCCCCGGGCGGCCCTCTCCCGTTCGTCCTTCATCCGGAACGCGTCCAGGAGGATCTCGCTCAGCGCGGTGTCGATGTTCTTCGCGCGCTCGCCCGTGTAGTTGCCCATCTTGATTTCCGTGGCGTCCCACGTCACGATCTCGCACGCCGCCGCTTCCCCCGCCTGGTCCTCCGTTCTCGCGTCGATGAGATCGCCGTCCTTGATCAGCAGGGTGCCCGACCGGTCCCCGGCCCTGATCTTGAGCGCGCACGACTTCTGTTCCATCACGATGAGCTGGAGGAGCCCGGCCAGCGTCACTCCGGAAATCGTTCCCCGCGAGGCCGCCGCGATCCCCTGGAAGATCTTCAGCGCGAGATCCTTGATGTTGATCGGTTTCTCCAGGTACGAGACGGCGCCCATCGCCTTCATCCGGTCCGCGACCTCGGGGGAGCCGACCGCCGTCATGACGATCACGGGAATGCCGGGATAATGCTTCTTCATGTGGATGATGAGCTGGAACCCGTCCATCTCGGGCATCCTGAGGTCGGTCACGACGAGATCGACCGGCGCGCTCTTCAAAGCGGCGACCGCCTGGATGCCGTCTTCCGCCGTCAGGATCTCGAGATCGGACGCGTACGACTTGAGGGAGTT
>JBLNEU010000314.1:0-3473 GCA_050263015.1 Deltaproteobacteria bacterium
CCTCCGAAAAGGCCGGTATCCTCCGGCAGGGCGTTCCGGCGGTGCTCGGGAGGCTGAAGAGCGCGGCGCGGCCGGCGATCCTGCGGGCCGCCGCGGAGGCCGGCTGCCCGGTCTGGGAATGGGGACGCGACTTCGCGTGGGAGGAGACGGGGCGCGGCCGCTTCGACATCCGCCTTCCGGGCCTGTCCGTGGCCGCGGTCAGGCTCGGGATGGTTGGCGCCTTCCAGCGCGACAACGCCGCCGTCGCATGCGCGGCGGCATGGCGCTGCGCGAGCGGGCGCGGCGTCGACGCCGGGGAATTCGCGTCCGCCGTCCGCGACGGTCTCGCGGCGGCACGCTGGCCGGGCCGTCTGGCGCGGCTTCCGGGGTCCGGCGGCGCCCGGGTCTGGGCCGACGGGGCGCACAATCCCGACGCGGGCATCGCGCTGGCGCGCGAGCTCCTGGCGATGAAGGCGTCCGGGCGCGCCGGACGCGTGGTCGCCCTTTGGAGCATGCTGGGAGACAAGGACGCTCCCGGTTTTCTGCGCGCGCTTCGCGGCGCCGTGGACGCGTGGGTGGCCTACGAATTGACGCACGAGCGGGCGGCGCCGCTCGCGCGGCTGGTCGCCGCCTGCCGGAGGTCGGGCCAGCCGGTGCGACCCGCGTGCGGCTTCGATGCGGCATGGCATGCGGCCCGCGAGGAGGCCGGGAAGGACGGGATCGTCATCGTCTGCGGTTCTCTTGTCGCGGTCGGGGACGCCTACAGGAACCGGGTGGGGGAGATCCCGTGATCCGCCGCGCCGCCGCGGCGGGACTCCTCGCCTGCGCACTTTTCGCGCAGCCGGCGCGCGCGGAGATCTCCATCCCGAAGGGGATTCTCGCGGAGAAGGCGGCGCTGCCCGGCTTCGCCCTCGGCGGGCCGGTGACGCTATCGGCCGACACGCTCACCTACGACGAGGAGTCCGGGGTCGTCGTCGCGGAGGGAAACGTGGAGGTCGGTCTCGGGGGCCGCGCGATACGGGCCGACCGGATCCGGTACGACGCGTCCAGGGAGGAGGCCGAGTTCATGGGCCACGTCCATTACAAGGACGAGGGCGACGAGTTCTCCTTCGACCGGATCGTCATCGACATCCGGACCGAGAAGGGAGTTCTCTACAACGGGAGCATCCGGCTGAGCACGAACAACTACCAGCTCACGAGCGAGCGTTTCGAGAAGACGGGACCGAAAACGTTCGCCATCCGGAAGGGAAGCCTCACCACCTGCCCGTGCGATCCCGAGCCGGACTGGAAGATCATGGTCGGGCGGTCGCGGGTCACTATCGACGGATACGCGTTCGCCAAGGACGTGACCTTCAAGGTGCGGGGCGTTCCGGTCCTGTGGCTTCCCTGGGCGGCCTTTCCGGTCAAGCTCACGCGCCAGAGCGGATTTCTCCTTCCCGGCTTCCAGCACAGCGGAACGCGGGGATACCAGCTGACCCTTCCTTACTACTGGGCGATCAACCGCTGGAGCGACGCCACGTTGACCCTGGACGCGATGTCCAGCCGCGGCTACCGTCCGGAGGCCGAGTACCGGTTCGTCCTGAACGACGCGTCCGAGGGGGCCGCGCGGGCGAGCTACTACCGGGACCGGGTGTCCCACGACGGCAGATACCGGTTCTACGGCGAAAACGTCCTGCGATACGGAGAGGACTGGACCGCGAACGGGAAGTGGGATGTCGTGTCGGACGACGGCTACTACGTCGATCTCGTGGATCCGGAGTTCCTCCGCTCCGCGAGGGCCGTTCCCTCGAGCGGTTTCGTCGCCGACCGCGGGACCCATGGACTGCAGGCCCTGGCCGTCACCTGGGTGCAGGACCACCAGGGGACGTCCGAGGACAACACCGTGCAGCGCCTCCCCGAGTATTCCGCCTCCCTCCTCCCGCGTCCGTTGGGGAAGACCGGGATCGAGGCGGGGGCGGAACTCCGCGGCGTCTATTTCCACCGGCGCGCGGGCGACCGGGAGTTGAGGGGACGGGGGCTCGTGTCGCTGGCCCGGCCGATCTCCCTCTATCCTTCCGTCTCGCTCACTCCATACGGCGCGGCCGAATTCCTGGGCTCGCGCACGATCTCGACCTGGGGCGAGAGACCCGCGACGGACGCGGGGAGGATCGTCCCGGTCGCGGGGGCCGAGCTGTCCGCGGTCTGGCGGCGCAGCTTCGCCCGGAGCGACAACGTCCGGCTCGCCCACACCGTGGCGCCGTCGGTCGCGTTCCGCTGGGTGCCCGGCGTCGAACAGTCGGATATTCCCCTGACCGACCAGTGGGCGCGCGTGCGGCCGCAGCGGCAGGCCGCCGTGTCGCTGGCCCAGCGGCTGACGCGGGTGACCGAGGGGGGCGTCGCGTCCGAGGTGGCGGTCCTGGAGCTCGAATGGGCCTACGATCTCGAGAGGGACGCGACGCCGGATTCGCCTTACGTGGACCCCCTCCAGCCCTTCCTGAGGACGCTTCGGGAGCAGATCGACCTGGAAGTCGGAGATCCGCCGCGCGCCCGCGAGGCGGCCTCCGACATCTACGGCAGGCTCCGCATGACCCCGGCCCCCCGCTGGAAATTGACGGGAGAGGCCCTTTTCGATCCGGTCGTGGGCGACCTGACGACCGCCTCGGTCGGCGGCGAATGGGCCAGGGACAAGGAAAACCGCGTGCTCGTCTCCTACGGCATCACCCGGGCCCTCTCGCAGGACGTCAACGGCGTCGTGGCGTTCCGCCCGTTCCGGTTCCTGGGGTTGCGGGCCGAGTCGAACTATTCCATCAGGAACAGGGAGCTGTCGGAGGGCACGATCGCCGTGACGACCTATCCGCGAAGCGAATGCTGGAGCATCGGCGCCGTCTATCACAAGAAGACGCGCCCGGACGAGTCGAGCGTCAGACTCATGTTCGCGCTCCGGGGAATCGGAGAATTCGGCAATTGAAGGGAAGGCTGCTGATCACGGGCGGGGCCGGCCTCCTGGGGAAGGAGGTGCGGGACGTCTTCCGCCCGGATCACGAGGTCCTGTCGGTGGATATCCGCGAGTGCGACGTCACGAGCGCGATCGCGTGTCGCGGGACCATCGGCGCATTCCGCCCGGACGTGGTGATCCATTGCGCGGCGTACACGGCGGTCGACAAGGCCGAGTCCGAGGAAGCCGCGGCGTTCGCGGTGAATGCCGAAGGGACCCGCAACGTGGCCCGGGAGTGCCGCGCCCGGGGGGCCCTCCTGGTCACCTACGGCTCGGATTACATCTTCGACGGGACATCGGGCCGGCCGTACGTCGAGGAGGACGCCGCGCATCCCCTGTCGGCATACGGCCGGAGCAAGTGGGCCGCGGAGGAAGCGATCCGGGAGGCCGCGCCCGACCACATCCTCGTCCGGACGCAGTGGCTCTTCGGCCCCCACGGACGCAACTTCGTATTCGCGATCCTCGACAGGGCGAGGCGGGGGGAGCCGCTCCGGGTGGTGTCGGACCAGCGGGGAAGCCC
>JBLNEU010000315.1:0-3647 GCA_050263015.1 Deltaproteobacteria bacterium
AAGCCCTTCCCATGCTCCAGCCGGAGGTATCGGTCTCCTCGAAATCCTTTTTCCAGCCGTCCGGGCTCGAAAAATGGATCCTCATGTTCGTCCGGACCACCGCGAACCCCTGGACGAACAGGAAGTCGTCCAGCTTCACGGCGATCTTGTGGGGGCTCTTGTCCGTGACCTCGACGCCGCGCTTGGCGAGTTCGTCTCCCCAGTATTTCACATAGAAGTCCGTCCACTCGTTGTAGTTGGCATAATGGGTATGGCCCGCGGCGCCGCCGAAGAGGTGGTACGTGTTGTCGGGCTGATTGTTCGACAGGTGGACCGAATAGCCCTTCTCGAAAGGACCGACGGTCTCCAGCGCCACGGGAGGCGCCTGCCCCGGACTCCAGCGGTGGGCGCAGCCGCCGAGCAGCAGCGCGACCATGACCGGAACCGCACTGAGAAGTCCCTTCCAACGTCGGCAATGCGTCCGTCCGTTCTTGTCCATGGCATTCCCCCTTTCGTGTCTTCTTCCGTCCCCGCCCCTCAGGATCCGATCACCGCCAGATCGATCTCCGCCTCGGCCACGAGCACGCCGTCGACGGTGGACGTCGCATCGAACCGATGGAGCGCTCCCAGCCCACCGCGCCGCACGGCCTCGATCCGGAGCCGGCTCCCGGGAAGGACGGGACGGCGGAACCGGGCCTCGCCGATCCGCGCGAGCACCGCTCTCGACCCTTCGGGCAGCAGAAGGCCCGCGGTCTGGGCCATCGCCTCCACCAGCAGGACGCCGGGCATGACGGGATTGCCGGGGAAATGGTCCCGGAGAAACGGGTCGTCCGCCTTCACGTCCCTGACGGCGACGGCCTTCTCCCCGGGAACGATCGAAACCACCGCGTCGACGAGGCGGAACGACGGGCCGTGCGGCAGGCAGGAGAGGGGGTCCTTCTCCACGGGATCACGCCTTGCCGTGGGACGCCACGTGCTCCGCGATTGTCCTGATCGACGCCATGACCTTGACGGCGGTCGCCCGGTCCTCGATGACGACGCCGAACTCCTTCTGCAGGGCGAGCACGAGCTCAAGAACGTCGATCGAGTCGAGACCCAGCCCCTCGGGGCCGAAGAGCGGCGCGTCGTCGCCGATGTTCGCGACCGCGGCCGCGAGCTTGAGCCGCTCGCCGATCAGGCCCCGTATCTTCCGGATGATCTCTTCCACGGGCGCTTCTAGAGTCCCCCCGCCACCTTGATGATCTCCCCGGTGATGTACGACGCGTCGTCCGAAGCCAGGAACCGGACCACCGCGGCGACCTCCTCGGCAGTGCCCATTCTACGCATCGGGATCTGCGAGAGCAATCTCTCCCGCTGCGCCGCGGGGATCGCGGCGGCCGCCCGGGACTCCACGAGCCCCGGCGCCACGGCGTTGACGCGAATCCCGAACGAGGCCACCTCACGGGCGAGCGTCCTCGTGAAGGCGTCGACCCCTCCCTTGGCGGCGGCGTAGCTCGTCTGCCCGGGCAGGCCCTGGCCGGCGCTCACGGACGAGACGTTGACGATGGCGCCGCGGCGCTCGGCCATCATCAGGCGCACCGCGGACCGGCAGCAGTTGAAGACCCCCTTGAGATTCGCGTCCAGGACCGCGTCCCAGTCCGCCGGGTCCATCATCGCGAGCATGGCGTCCCGGTTCCCGCCCGCGTTGTTCACCAGGACGTCGATTCTCCCGTGGCGGGCGGCGACCGATTCGACCATGGACCGGACCTGGCCGAGGTCCGCGACGTCCGCCCGCACCGCCTCGGCCTCTCCGCCGCGCGCCGCGATCTCCGCCACGACGCCCTCGGCCGCCTCCCGGTCGCTCCGGTAGTTGACCGCGACCGCCGTGCCCGGCCCGGCGAACGCCAGCGCGACGGCCCTGCCGATTCCCCGGCCCGCGCCCGTGACGAGAACGACGCGCGTCATGTCAGGCTACTTTCCCCAAATGCCCTCGGTCCGGTTCACCCGGCCGGTGCCGGGGTCGAACGCCACCCCGATGTTCTTGCCGAACCGGCGCCGCGCGTACACCCAGAGGTCGGCCGCCATGATGTCGTCGTAGATCATCTCGTTGGTGCGCGCGCCGCCGAGGTTGGCCGGGGGGCCCATGGCGATGTAGACCTGCTCCTTCGTCATCCCGACCTTGGCCACGGCGTTCCTGATGTTCTTCTGGATGTCCGGCGGGAACCGCTTGACGTCGACGGGCTTTTTCACCAGGAACTTGTCGAGGAGGAGATCGGCGTCGCCCCCGACGTCCAGCGTATAGGTCGCCTTCGTCGCGGGGTTGACGAGAGTGGCCCTGTCGCCGGCGAGGCGGACCGTGAGCTTCGTTCCGACGGGAATGAACGTCGGGGCCGACTGCCAGTTCACCCAGGTGATCTGGTTCCCCTTGATGACCTTGAGGTTGCAGCGGGCGTACCGGGATTCCTCGCCCTCGCAGGTCCCGTCCCGCGGCATCAGGATGCAGGCCGACAGAAGCACCAACATGAAGCCGAGCGCTCTCTTCATCCCCACTCCCTCCCTCGCGATTGTCCCCGAAGGCGGTGCCCCGCCTTTCAAAGTATATTCCAGAGCGGGCCCCGGTGCCCCATCCGCCGCAGCGCCGACAGGAGAAGCGGGTCGCAACGGATCCCCAGCCCCGGAACGACCCAGCCGGCCCGCGCCTTCGCGTGGGCGGCCACGGCCGACTGGAGCCGTTCCGGGCCGATCGCCGGCGAGACGTAGAAGCGTGGATCGAGCAGGTCGTCCCCCTCCCGGATCGATCCGTCGGAGAGCGCCGTCGCCCGAAGCGGCGTGCCGGGGTAGATCCGCACGCCCAGCAGCGCCAGCACGGCCCGCGGCTTGAGGTCGTCGAAGAAGGAGAAGGTCTCTCCCATCGTCTCCGGCGTCTCGCCCGGTCCCCCGAAGATGAGGTAATGGGCGTCGGGGAGGCCCGCCTCCCGGCACGCCAGCGACGCGGCCCGGATATCGTCGCGGCCGAACGGTTTGCCCAGGGCCCGGAGCATGGCGGAGGATCCCGAATCCGTGCCGAACTCGACGCCGCGGCAGCCGGCGCGTTTCATGGCCCGCGCCAGTCGCGGGGTCATCCCCGCCGGCGTGGCGAAGCAGGTCCATGCCGGGTCGATTCCGCGCGCGGCGATCTCGTCGCAGATCCCCAGGGCGTGGTCGTGGGGCCAGTTGAAGATGTCGTCGACGAAGAAGACGTGGCCGGCGCCGTGCACGACCAGTTCGGAAAGCTCGTCCGCGACGTCCGCGGGAGCGCGGAGACGGACGGCGGACCCGTTGATGGCCGGGTAGGTGCAGTAGACGCAGCGAAAGGGGCATCCGCGCTTGGTCTGCAGGTTCGCCATGCCGCCGAGATCGAGGTACCGCGAGTTGTCCAGCAGGTCGCGCGCCGGGGCCGTCCCCGGGAGCGGGCCGACCTCCTTCGCGGCGGCGAACCGCGCCGCCTCCCCCCGCCGGACGAGGTTCGGAACGGCGGCCGGGTCCTTCCCGTCTTCAAGGCACCGCGCCAGCGCGCAGAAGGGCCCCTCCCCTTCCCCGACGACGCCGTACTCGAGGGAAAGCCGGGCGAGCAGGACCTCGGGGTAGAGCGAGAAGCCCGGTCCCCCGGCCACGACGGGAGCGCGGCTGGCGGACCTGATGGCGGCGAC
>JBLNEU010000316.1:0-3619 GCA_050263015.1 Deltaproteobacteria bacterium
CGGAACCGGATCAAGGACGTCGAGAAGTGGCTCAAGAAGCCGTCGCTCATCAAGGCCGACAAGGGCGCGAAGTACGCCGCCGAGATCGACATCGACCTCGCGGACATCAGGGAGCCGATCCTGGCCTGCCCCAACGACCCCGACGACGTGAAGCTGCTCTCCGAGGTCGCGGGCGACGCGATCCAGGACGTCTTCATCGGCTCCTGCATGGTCAACATCGGGCACTTCCGCGCCGCCGGGGAGGTCTGGCGCGGCCGCAAGTTCAACCCGGCGGTCAGGACCTGGATCTGCCCGCCGACCCGCATGGACCAGCAGCAGCTGAAGGACGAGGCGTACTTCTCGGTCTACAGCGGGGTCGGCGCCCGCGTCGAGATCGCCGGCTGCTCGCTCTGCATGGGGAACCAGGCGCGCGTGCCGGAGAAGTCCAGCGTCTTCTCCACGTCCACGCGCAACTTCGACGACCGGATGGGCGACGGCGCCCGGGTGTACCTCGGCTCGGCCGAGCTCGGAGCCGTGACCGCCGTCCTGGGGCGCCTGCCCCAGCCGGCCGAGTACCTCGACGTATACAACCAGAAGATCGCGCCGAACAAGGAGAAGGTGTACCGGTATCTCCAGTTCGACGAGATGCCCGAGTACGCCTGATCGGCGGCTTGCTTTCCGGGGAAGGCAAAGCGGCCCGCCGGGGTTCGTCCCCCGGCGGGCCGTTTCTTCCGGCGATCGTCAGTCGAGGTCGATGTCGCGGAGCGGCCTGGCCGCCGGCTCCCCCTGGCTCTTCTCGAGGAACTCCTGGAATTTCCTGTCCATCGCGGCGCCCTTCCCCTTCTCGGTCCGGACGATCTCCTCGTACCGCGACGCGACGCGCTCCTTCTCTTCCCGGAGGAGCTTCTCGGCGTCCTTGAGCGCCGCCCCCTTCCTCGGGTCCTGCGCCTGCTTCCATTCCTCGACGGCGCCCGAGCGGACATCCACCGTCAGGGTCGCGGCGCAGCACGGGCAGGTCACCTTGACCGTCGGTTCCCCGTTCTCCGTCATCGACAGGCCCCCTTCCGAACCGGGTCTCCGCCCATTATAGCGCGGAGCCGGGTCCCCCGGGGAGAGAGCGCGCCCGCCTTCAGCGGACCGGAAGATCCCGACCCCTCCGTTCCGCGATGTCGGAGCGCAACGCGTGGACGAAGCAGGACACGAACGCGATCCCGGCGACAACGGCGACGAGGATGATATCGACGACAGACATGGGTCGCCTCCTGTCCGACGGTGATGCGACACGCCCGCGGGTCAGGGCCGATCCCGGAGCCGGCCGACACTGTATCAGTATATTCCGATCGATTGGAAAGCGCTTCCGCCGGTCCCGGCCGGACCGCGCCCGACGGCGCTCGCCCGGCGGCGCACTACGCCGCCGCATCCCCCAGCGCGACATCGACGCTCGTCTTTTCCGCTCCCCGGATCAGGTCGAGCCGCGCGATATCGCCCGAGGCAGCCCCGGACAGCAGGCGATGAAGGTCATCGACGCTTTCCACGGGAATCCCGTTCATCGCGACGACGAGGTCGCCCGGAAGCACCCCGGCCGCCCCTGCCGGGCCGCGGGGGTCGAGCGACGCCACCTACACGCCGGACTCCCTGGCGAGATCGAAGTGGCGCACCAGGCGCCGCGGCAGCGGCCTCTGCCTCCCGTTGATCCCGAGGTATCCGCGGCGCACGCGGCCGTTGGCGAGGATCTCCGACACGACGTGGCGCGCCGTGTTCGAGGGCACCGCGAAGCCGATCCCCTGCGCCGCGGGGATGATCGCCGTGTTGATTCCGACGACCCGTCCCCGCGAATCGACCAGCGGCCCGCCCGAGTTGCCCGGGTTCAGGGGCGCCGTGTGCTGGATCACGTTCTCGATGAGGCGCCGGTCCAGGCTCCGCATGGCGCGGCCCGTGGCGCTGACGACGCCCGTCGAGACGCTGGACTGGAACCCCAGCGGGTTGCCGATGGCAATCACGAGCTGGCCGACCTTGAGCCGGGAGGAATCTCCCAGCGTCGCGTACGGCAAGCCCGAGCCGTCGGCCCGCACGACCGCCAGGTCGTTCGGCGGATCCGACCCCACGGCAACCGCCCCGAGCCGCGTCCCGTCCGTCAGCGTCAGCCGGAGATGTCCCGCATCCCGCACGACGTGGTGGTTCGTCAGGACATACCCGTCCGGCGTCAGGAGCACCCCGGATCCCGCTCCGATCGGGACCATGTCCGCACCGTCCGGCGCCTCGCGCCCGACCGAAAGGCTGACAACCGCCGGGCCGACCGCGTCGGCCACCGCCGTCACGGCGCGCGAGTATGCGTCCAGAAGCTCGGTATCGCCCCTTCCCGGGCCGGCGACCTCGCGCCCGCCGGGCGCGGGACGATCGCCTTCCGCCCCCTCCCGGATCCACCGCAGAGCCTCGGAATGCGCTTCCGCCATCGTTTCGTTCCTTCCTGATTCGTTTGGATGCCGGGGATGCGGAACGGGATGCCCGGGTCGGGGGAACGGCCCGGGACGGAGAGGTCAGCCCTGATCGCCCCTGATCACCGGGATCCACCGGCCATCGCGAAGGATGGAGACCGTGTCCCGCTCGATCTTGATGACGTTTGTTCCGTGCAGCTGCGAAAGGCGGCGGATCTCCTGCCGGGAGAGGTCGAGATTCTCCGCCGGCAGGACGCGGCCCGCGTCCGGCGCGATCATGCGCGCGTAGGCCACCACGCCCAGCCACAGCGCGAGTACGGTCCCGAGCGCGCCAAGGACCCGCGCGAGCGCCGATCTCTTTTTCCTCATGCCGAACTCCTCGTTGCGGGCACCGCGCAAACATCGGCCCCGGCTGCCGGATCCCCGTCCATTTCCGTGGAAAGGTTCGAATCCGATACGCAAAGGGGGCTTTCACCCCCCTGTGTCACCTTTGAGCGAGCGATTATACCGATTCTCGCCGGAGTTGACCAGAAGAAAAAGACGGGCCGCCCCCGGACGGAGGCGGCCCCGAAAACCCTAGAAACTTTGAACGGTTACTTCTTCTCGGCCGCGGGCGCCGCAGGGGCGGCCGGCGTTGCGGGCGTTGCCTTCATCTCGCCCTCTTTCTTTGCCTCGCCCTTCTTCGCGGCTTCCTTCTTCGCCTTCTTCTTGGCCGGCTTCTTTTCGGCCTTCTTCTCGCCCTGCTTCTCGCCTTCCTTCTTCTCGGCTGCGGGCGCCTTCTTCTCGGCCGCGGGCGCCGCCGGAGTCGCGGGTGTCGCCTTCGCGGGGGCGTCGGCCGCCAGGGCCACGCCTGCAAACGCGACGGCAACGAACAGCGCGCACAGAACGGTAAGCACCTTCTTCATACGGTTCCCCCCTTGGTTAAGATAAAATGATGTTTCGAATCGTTGTCATCGTACATCAAACGATCATAAAGGGAAGCTTTTTTTTCGCGGACGCCGTTGCAGGCCGTTCGGAACCGCCCGGCGATTCGTGCGATTTCCAGAAATTTGGATTAAGCTGGCATGGTCACCCGGTGCGGACTCCCCTGTTCGGGGTGGCAGACCCCGGGACGCGGCAAGACCGGCCGCGTCGCCGAAACCGATGGAGGAGAGGATGAAAAAACTGGCGTTTTTCGTCGCGTTGGCGTTGGCGGTCGTCACGGG
>JBLNEU010000317.1:0-8188 GCA_050263015.1 Deltaproteobacteria bacterium
CGCCAGGATGATGCCGTACACCGCCATCCCGGAAACCGCGAAGATGTAGAGGATCCCGACGTTCAGGTCCGCGATCTGGAGGGAGATCTGCCGCCCCGCGATCGTGACGTCCGGCCCGAACGGGATCACGGCGATGGTCATGAGCGCCGGCGCGAGGGCGAACATCGGCGCCATCTGGTAGAAGAGGCGGTGGGCGCCGTCCGGGATGAAATCCTCCTTGAAGAGGAACTTGATCGCGTCGGCCAGCGGGTGGAAGAGCCCCCACACGGTGAAGCCGAGGATCCTCGCCCTGTTGGGCCCGCGGCGGTCCTGCATGTAGGCCGCCCCTTTTCGCTCCGCCCACGTCAGCACGACGACGAGGAGCAGGCAGAACGTCAGCATCACGGCGATCCGCGCCACGGACACGGCGATGTCGAAGAGGGCGTTCATCCCTGCTCTCCCGCGACCTGTCCCTGGTCCCCGAGCGATTCGTAGCTCATCCCGGCGAAGGGCCGGCACGACGACGCCAGCTCCCGGAACACGGCGGCCTCGCCGGCGAACTTCCAGTCCGCGCCGAGGCGGTTCGCGAGCGCGGCGACGATCTCGACGTCGGCGCGCGCCTTCCCGCGCGGCGGAAATCCCGGCCAGAACCGCTGGACGCGTCCCGCGTCGTTGGTGAACGTCCCCCCCCGCTCGGCGAAGGAGGCCGACGGCATGACGGCGTGCGCCATCGCGGACACGTCGCCCTCGTTGGTCGCCACCTGGGCGACGAACGGGACGTTCTCGAGGAGAACGCGCGTCTCAGCGGCGGTGAAATCCGCGAGGGCGCTGCCGAAGACGAGGAGCGCCTTGACCTTCTTCCCGGCGATCAGCCGGACGATCCCGTCGAACGCCTCCTCGCCGATTCCCAGGAGCTTCGCGCCCTTCGTGTTCGGATTCTTGTCCGCCTTGATGAGGAAGTCGTCGGAGAACCCGTTCCCCGCCGTCCGGGACGTGAAGGCGAGGTTGGACGTCCCCAGGACCTCGGCGGCGAGCTTTTTCACGAGGAAGAGTTCCTCGTTGGACGACTTCGGGGATGCGATGACCGCCACCGCGTCCTTGCCGTGCCTCTCGACCGCGTCCTTGAGTTTCAGCGCGGAGGTGAAGAGAACCGCCTCCCACGACGCGGCGACCGTCTGGCCGCCGTCCCGGAGAACGGGGGTGAGGAGCCGGGCCTCGTTCGCCTTCCTGTACTCGAGGCGCCCGGGGTCGCACATCCACGTCTTGTTCACGGCGTCGTTCTGCCGGGGCTTCAGGCGGTAGAGGATGTCTCCCTTGAAGTGGGCCTCGATGTTGCACCCGTTGGCGCAGCCCGGGCAGATCGACCTTGCGCCGCGCAGGAACCAGACACGGCACTTGAACCGGAAATCCTTGCTCGTCAGCGCCCCCACCGGGCAGATGTCGGCGAGGTTCCCGGTGTAGTTGTTGTTCAGCGGCCGGCCCGGGAAGATCGAGATCTCCGAGTGGTTCCCCCGGCTGAAGAACTCGAGCTCTCCCGTCCCGGTCACCTCGCGCAGGAAACGGACGCACCGGGAGCAGAGGATGCACCGCTCGGCGTCGAGGACGATCTGGCCGCCGATGTCCTGGACCTTCTTCTTGTGGACCTTGTCTTCGAGGGCGTACCGGCTCTTGTGGAGCCCGTACTTCATGTAATAGTTCTGGAGGCCGCACTCCCCCGCCTGGTCGCAGATGGGGCAGTCGATGGGGTGGTGGATGAGGATGAACTCCAGGACCCCGGTGACGGCCTTCTTCACCTTCTCGTTGTCCGTCTTGACCACCATCCCGTCGCTGACCATCGTGGAGCACGCGGTCTGGAGCTTGGGGAACTTCTCGATCTCCACCAGGCACATGCGGCAGTTCCCGGCGACCGAGAGCTTCGGGTGGTAGCAGTAGTGGGGGATCTCGATGCCCGCCGACTTCGCGGCCTCGAGGACCGTGGTCCCCGGGGGGACCTCCACGCTGATTCCGTTGATCGAAAGGGTCGGCATGGGTTCCTAGAATCTATTCCCGTACGGGCATCGTTTTTCCCGGATGTGGCGGTCGAACTCGTCCCGGAACTTCCAGATGAACGACTGGGCCGGCATGACCGCCGCGTCGGCGAGCGGGCAGATCGTCCGCCCCATCATGTTGTCGCACAGGTCGAGGACGAGCTCCACGTCGCCCGGGTGGCCGTCGCCCCGCTCGACCCGCTGCATGATCTTCGCGAGCCAGCCCGTCCCCTCCCGGCACGGCGTGCACTGCCCGCACGACTCGTGCGCGTAGAAGTTCATGAGGACCGACAGCGCCCGCACCATGCACGTGCCCTCGGGGATCACGATGACGCCGCCCGATCCCGACATCGTCCCGATCCTGGCCATCGACTCGATGTCGAAGGTCACGTCGATCTCGTCGGGGCGCAGGACGGGCGTCGACGATCCGCCCGGGATGACGGCCTTCAGGGCCTTGCCGTCCTTCAAGCCCCCGGCGTATTTGTAGATCACGTCCCGCAGCGTCACCCCGACCGGAAGCTCGTAGACGCCGGGCTTGTTCACCGGCCCGGACACGCCGATCAGGCGCGTCCCGCCGTTCTTCTCGACGCCCAGCGCGGCGAACTTGTCGCCGCCGTTGGCGATGATCCACGGCACGTCCGCGATGGTCTCGACGTTGTTCACGATCGTGGGGAGACTGAAGGCGCCCACCGAAGCCGGGAAGGGGGGTTTCAGCCGCGGCCAGCCCCGCTTTCCCTCGAGGGAGTTGATGAGCGACGTCTCCTCGCCGCAGATGTAGGCGCCCGCCCCGCGGTGGACGGTCACGTCGAGGTCGAACCCCGAACCGAGGATGTTCCTGCCGAGGAACCCCTTCGCGTACGCCTCGGCGATCGCCTCGTCCAGGATCTTCGCCTCGCGGACGAACTCGCCGCGGATATAGATATAGGAAGCGTGGATCGTCATCGCGTAGGACGCGATCGCGATCCCCTCGATCAGCAGGTGCGGCCCGCGGCTCATGATGAGCCGGTCCTTGAAGGTCCCCGGCTCCCCCTCGTCGGCGTTGATGACGAGAACGCGCGGCCGGCTCATGTCCTTGGGGAGGAACCCCCACTTGACCCCCGCGGGGAACCCGGCGCCGCCGCGGCCCCGCAGGTTCGCCTTCCTGACCTCCTCGACGATCTGCTCCTTCGGCATGGTCAGCGCCTTGCGCAGCGTCCCGTAGCCGCCCGTCGACACGTACTTGTCGATGTGCCGGTACCGGTCGTCGGCAAAGTGTGTCGTGAGGACCGTTTCCATCGCCGCCTGCGCGCTCCCCTACCGCAGCCCGTCGAGGATCCTGTCGATCGAATCCCCGGTCAGGTTCTCGTAATAGTCGTCGTTGACCTGCATCACCGGCGCGGTGCCGCAGCTTCCGAGGCACTCGACCTTCGTCAGGGTGAACCGGCCGTCGGCCGTCGTCTCGCCCGGCTGGATTCCCAGCTTCTTCGAGACCCGCTCGATCAGGTGCTCGGCGCCCATGAGCGAGCAGGAGAGGTTGCGGCAGATCTGCACGTGGTACTTCCCGACGGGTTTGCGGTTGTACATCGTGTAGAAGGTGGCGACGCCCTCGACGCGCGCCGGGGGGACGCCGACGAGCCCCGCCACGTAAGCGATCGCCTCGTCGGAGACGTATCCGAACTCCCGCTGGGCGAGGTAAAGCGCCGGCAGGATCACGGCCTCCCGGTCGGGATACCGGGAGACGAGCCGTTCGAACTCCCGCCGCGTCTCTTCGCCAAAAGTCACGCTCACCGGTCGAGCTCCCCCGCGATGATGTTGACGCTGCCCAGGACCGCGATGAGATCCGCGATCATCTGCCCCTCGACGAGGTGCGGCATCCCCTGGAACAGCGGAAAGCACGGCGGCCGGACCTTGATCTTGTACGGCCCGCCCCCGCCCTTGCTGACGATGTAGTAGCCGAGCTCCCCGTTGGCCGCCTCGGTCGCCGAGTAGACCTCGCCCGCCGGGACCTGGATCCCCTCCATGATGAACTTGAAGTGGTTCATCAGGGACTCGATGTTGTTGTAGACGAGCGTCTTGTCCGGCAGCACGTACCGCGTGTCGTCCACGTTGACCGGCCCGCCCGGGAGCCCGTCGAGCGCCTGCTCGAGGATCCGCACCGACTGGCGCATCTCCTCCATGCGGACCATGTACCGGTCGCACGTGTCGCCCTGCTCGCCCACGGGGACGTCGAAGTCGAACCGGTCGTAGACGAGGTACGGCTGGTCCTTGCGCAGATCGAGGGGGACGCCCGCCGCCCGCAGGCACGGCCCCGTGAAGCCGCGGGCGATCGCCTCCTTCGCGGAGATCGGGCCCACGCCCATCGTGCGCTCGATGAAGATCCGGTTCTTCGTGAGGAGCGCGTTGACGTCCTTGATCATCGGCAGGATCGAATCCTTGATGACCGCCCGCGCGGTCCCGACCCACCCCTCCGGGAGGTCCCACTGGGCGCCGCCGATCCGGCCGTACGCCGTCGTGAGCCGGGTCCCCGTCAGCGGCTCGATGAGCTTCATGTAGACTTCTTCGCGCGGCTTCCAGAAGTACCAGAAGTTGGTGAGCGCCCCGAGGTCGACCATGTTCGTGCCGATGCACACCATGTGGTCGATGATCCGGGAGAACTCGGAGACGAGGACGCGGATGTACTTGGTCCGCTCCGTGGGATCGATCCCGCACAGCTTCTCGACGGCCATCGCGTAGCCGACGTTGTTCATCAGCGGTGACACGTAGTTGAGCCGGTCGGTGTAGGAGAAGACCTGCGTCCAGGTCGCGTTCTCCGACTCCTTCTCGAAGCCGCGGTGGAGGTAGCCGAACTCGGGGACGAGGTCGAGAATGGTCTCGCCGTCGAGCGTCGCGACGAACCGCAGCGTCGCGTGCGTCGCCGGGTGGGACGGGCCGATGTTGAGCATCATCGGCTCGGCCTGCATGTCGAGCTTTCCGTCGACCGTCCTGCGCGCTTCGATTTCCGCCATGGTCCCCTTCATTCCTCGGGCCCGATCGTGGGCTGGCGCCTGGCCTTGGGATAATCCTTGCGCAGCGGATGCCCGACGAACGAGTCGTACATCAGGATCCGCTTGAGGTTCGGGTGGCCGCGGAAGACGATGCCGTACATGTCGTACGCCTCCCGCTCGTACCAGTCGATCCCGACCCAGACCGGGACCGCGGAATCGATCGTCGGGTCCTCCTCGGGGAGGCGGGCCTTGATCCGCACCCGGTGCTTCTTCTCCAGCGAATACAGGTGGTAGACGACCTCGAACCGCGGCTCCTCGCCGAGGTAGTCGACGCCGGTCAGGTCCATGGCGAAATCGAACGCGAGCTCCGGGTCGTCCCGCAGGAAGGTGCAGATCTCGACGATCCGCTCGCGTTTGACGACGGCCGTGTCGTCGCCGAAGTCGGAGTGGGTCGCGACGATCGCGTCGCCGAACTTCTCCTTCAGCTTCCCGAGAACCACGCTCTTGGTCCCTTCGGCCATCGCCCTTTCGCCTTCAGATCTTGATCGGCCAGCGCTCGGCCGCCCGCGGCGCGCCGGTCTCCAGCATCTGCTGGATCCGGACGACCGCGTCGATGATCCCTTCCGGGTTCGGCGGGCACCCCGGGATGTAGACGTCCACCGGGAGGATCTTGTCGATCCCCTGGAGGACGGTGTAGTTGTTGTAGAACCCGCCGGACGCCGCGCACGCCCCCATCGCCACGACCCACTTCGGCTCGAGCATCTGCTCGTAGATCCGCTTGAGGACGGGCGCCATCTTGTAGTTGATCGTGCCCGCCACGAGCAGGACGTCCGCCTGCCGCGGCGAGAAGCGGACGACCTCGGCGCCGAAGCGCGACAGGTCGTAGTGCGTCCCGAACCCCCCCATCACCTCGATCCCGCAGCACGCGGTCGCGAAGGTGAACGGGTAGAGGGAATATTTCCGCCCCCACGCGACCAGCGATTCGAGGGTCGTCAGCGCGTATCCGGGGGAGCCGGGCGCCTTGCGCTCTACTGCCATTCGAGCGCTCCCTTTTTCCAGGCGTAGAACAGCCCCGCCAGAAGAATCAGCACGAAGACGGCCATCTCGATGAAGCCGAAGAGGCCGAGCTCGCGGAAGAGGACCGCCCACGGGTAGAGGAACGCCGTTTCCAGGTCGAAGAGGATGAAAAGGAGCGCGATCAGGTAGAACTTGACCGACACGCGCACCGCCGAGGGGGTGAGCGGGTCGACGCCGCATTCATAGACGCTGTATTTCACCCGGTCGTACTTCTTCGGCCCGATGGCTTGCGACAGGAAGACGAACCCGACCGCCATCGCCAGGGCGACGACGAGGAGAAGCAGGACCGAGAAGTACGGATCGGAGAACGGGATGGCCGCGAGGATGTCCGCCACCGTCGGTTTTCCTCTCTCAGTTCGCCAGCAGCCGCACGGAGGCCTCGGCGACGCGGATGACCGGCTCCCAGTACACGCCCAGGATCAGCGTCGGGACGGCGAGCAGGCACACCATGACGCGGGGCAGCGGCGCGACGGGAAGCCCGGTCGCCACCTTCGGATCCTCCAGGAACATGACCTTGACGATGCGGGCGTAATAGTAGAGGGAGACGACGCTGTTCAGCGCCGCGACGACCGCGAGCCAGTAGACGCCCCGGTTGATGACCTCGGCGAACAGGTAGACCTTCCCGATGAACCCGGAGAACGGGGGGATCCCGGTGAGGGCGAACAGGAAGATGGCGAGGGCGACGGCCACGAGAGGCGCGCGGCTCCCCAGCCCCGAGTAGTCGGCGATCTCCTCGCTGCGGGTCCCGTTGGCGACCAGGACGACCACGTAGAAGGCGCCCAGGTTCATGAAGAGGTAGACGACGAGGTAGAAGAGGATCGCCTTGAGCCCCACGGCGGACAGCAGGACGAAGCCCATGAGCATGTACCCGGCGTGGGCGATCGAGGAGTAGGCGAGCAGGCGCTTGACGTTCTTCTGGTTGACCGCGACCAGGTTCCCGACGGTCATCGTCACCGCGGACAGGATCGCGAACAGCAGCGTCCAGTCGACGGACCCCGAGAGCTTCCACATCCCCGTGAGCCCGTCGGGGGAGGCGAACACGGTGTAGAAGAACCGGACGAGCACCGCGAACCCGGCCGCCTTGGGCCCCACGGACAGAAACGCCGTCACGGGCGTGGGCGCCCCCTCGTACACGTCGGGGCTCCACATGTGGAACGGGACGGCGGCGATCTTGTACCCGAATCCCACCGTGACCATCACGGCGGCGAGGAAGACCGGAAGCGTCGCCTGGCCCCCGACCAGGGCGCGGCCGATCGCGCCGATCTGCGTGGTCCCGGTCAGCCCGTAAAGGATCGAGAAGCCGTAGATCATGACCCCGGACGCGGTCGCCCCGT
Source organism: Deltaproteobacteria bacterium (assembly GCA_050263015.1). Taxonomy (GTDB): domain Bacteria; phylum Desulfobacterota; class Deferrimicrobia; order Deferrimicrobiales; family Deferrimicrobiaceae; genus JBLMWX01. Next base: position 7,381 of record JBLNEU010000317.1, read on the forward strand.
AGACGACGTACTTCATCGCCGCCTCGGTCGACGACTCCTTGCCCTTCAGATACCCGGCGAGCAGGTACGACGGGATCGACACCATCTCGAGGGCGAGGTAGAGCATCACGATGTCGGTGGCCGAGGAGAGGAAGAACATCCCCAGGAGGATCGACAGGAGGAAGACGTAGTATTCGGCCTGGCTCTTCTCGGCCAACTCCGCGCTGTCCATCGACATGAAGATGACGAACAGCGTGGCGAGCGCGGTCAGGACCTTGAAGAACACCGCGAAGCCGTCGAAGGCGACCATCCCCTCGAAAAGCGTCCGCCCCGCGTCGGCGGGCGTCAGCGACGCGAAGACGAGCGCCGCCCCCACGCCCACCAGCGACAGCACCGCCGGCGCCGCCGAGCGGCGGCTCCTCGCCGCCACGTGGACGATGACGAGAAGCACGACCGTCGCGGTGACGACGAGCTCCGGCAGGAAATATCTCAGGCTGTCCAGGTTGCCCAGCGGCATCTAGATCACCAGCTTCACGACGTCGACGAGCTTCATCATCGACGTGCTCATGAGATCGAGGACCGGCATCGGCCAGACCCCGAGGAAGAGGACGATCAGCGCGAGCGGCGTGAGGCAGAAGATCTCGCGGCCGTTGATCTCCTCGAGCTGCGCGTACTTCGGGTTCAGCGGCCCGAGGAAGACCCGCTGGAGCGACCAGAGATGGTACGCGGCGACAATGACGATGCCCAAAGCAGAGAAGATCACGATCGTCCGGAAGGTCGGAAACGCCCCGATGAACCACATCGACTCGGAGATAAATCCCGACAACTC
>JBLNEU010000318.1:0-5323 GCA_050263015.1 Deltaproteobacteria bacterium
CTGCTGCGTTGCGCTCGGTCGGGCTCCTCGACGCACTCTCAAGTGCGCCTCCGGGGCCCTCGGTCGCGCGCCTTGCATCCATACCCGTCTCCACCGCCTCGCGACGAACCCCGGCGAGAAATGCGGGCTTTAGCCCCGGTCGTCGTATTCCCGGAACACCCGGCGCAGGTCGTCGGCGTCTCCCGCCTCGAGGAGGGACCGGCGGAACCGGTCGTCCTTGAGAAGACGCGAGATGCGGGCCAGCGCCTTCAGGTGCATCCCCGCCGACTGCTCGGGGGCGACGATCGCGAAGATGAGGTGTGCGGGCTTGCCGTCGAGCGACTGGAACTGGACGCCGGCCCGGCTCCGGCCGAACGCGGCCACCATCCGGTCGATCCCCGGGGCCTTCCCGTGCGGGATGGCCGCCCCGCCGCCGATCCCGGTGCTCCCGAGTCTCTCCCGCTCCATCAGGATCGCGGCCAGCGTCTCCGCCGACAGGGACGGCACCGTTCCCGCGATCGCCTCGGACAGCTCCCGGAGGACCCCCTCCTTCGTCTCCGCGCGGAGGTCCGGGACGACGGCCTCCGGCGGGACGAACTCCGAGATCCTCATCGGGCCGACGACTCCGTGAACCCGATGTTGCCGTCCTGCTGCCGGAACACGACGCCCGGCTGGTTCGTCTCCTGGTTGACGAACATCACGACGTCGACCTTCAAGAGGTCGAGGTGGCGCGCGGCCTCCTCGACGCTCATCGGCTTGTGGAGAAAATTGTCGTGACGGACGATGCGCGGCCCGCTCCCGCCCTCGCTGATCGTCAGGGAGGAGCCGGACACCATCGGTTCCGGAGCGGAGCTCTGGCTCTTGTCCTTCCTCTTCTCGCGGTACTTCTTCATCTGGCGCTCGACCTTGTCGCAGACGAGGTCGATCGCCGAGTACAGGTCGTCGGTGGATTCGAAGGCCTTGATCGTGATCCCCTTCCCCGCCAGGAACACCTCGGCGATGTGCCGGTACTTCTCGACGGAGAGCGTCACGTTGGCTTCGAACGGCTTGTCGAAGATCTTCTGGAGCTTGCCGAGCTTCTCCGACACGTAGTCCTTGAGCGGCTGGCTCGGGTCGACGTGCCGGAAGGTCACGGAGATGTTGGCCACTGCCGATTCCTCCTTTTTTCGGAAAGCGGTGCTCGCAACGCTCAGAACAGCTTCCTTCTCTTCGATGAAGGGAGAACCCCCATGGCCTGCCTGTACTTGGTGACGGTCCGGCGGGCGATCCTGATCCCCTGGTTCCGGAGAAGCCGCACGATCTCCTGGTCGGAGAGCGGCTTGTCCCGTCCTTCCGTCTTCAGGATCTCCAGGATCTTCTCCTTGACCGACTTGGAGGCGATGTCCTCCTCCCCGCCGTCCCGGTTCAGGCCCGAGTTGAAGAAGAACTTCAGCTCGAAGATGCCGTGGGGCGTGTAGACGTATTTCCCGTTCGTCACGCGGGACACGGTCGACTCGTGCATTCCGATGTCCTCGGCGACGTCGCGCAGGGTGAGCGGTTTGAGGAACTTCGGCCCCTTCTCGAGGAAGTCGCCCTGGAGCTTCAGGAGACTCTCGACGACCTTGTAGATCGTCCTCTGGCGCTGCTGGATGCTCTTGATGAACCAGAGGGCCGAGTTGACCTTCTGCTTGAGGAATTCCTTGTCCGCCTTGGCGAGCCGGTCGCGGGACGCCAGGAGGTCCCTATAGTAGGTGCTGAGCCGCAGGCGCGGCTGGCCGTCCTCGTTCAGCGTGATGATCCAGCGGCCGTCCATCTTGAAGACGTAGACGTCGGGCGTGATGTACTGGACGTCGTCGCCCAGGAAGGCCCGCCCCGGCTTCGGCCAAAGGGACACGAGCTTCTGAAACGCGTCCTTGACCGCTTCCTTCGGAACGCGGAGGCGCCTGGCGATCCCCGCGACGTCCCCCTTCGAGAAAAGGTCGAAATGGTCCCCCAGGATCGTCAGGGGCACCGCGAAGTCGTCCCCCTTCTCGCGCGCCTGGATCAGGAGGCACTCGCGCAGGTCGCGGGCGCCCACCCCGGAGGGGTCGAGGGCCTGGACGGCGGCGATGCCGCGCTCGACCTCGTCGAGCGGTTTCCCGAGCGCCTCGGCGGTCTCCTCCGCGGAGACCTTGAGGTACCCGTCCTCGTCGATGTTCCCGATCAGGTACCGCGCGATCTCGCGGAGCGACTCGTCCGCCGCCGAGAGGTTCACCTGCCATTCGAGGTACTCGGAGAGGGACGGCTTTCGCGTCAGGAGGTTCTCGTAGTAAGGCCGGCCGTCCTCGTCCTCGCGTTCCCGCTCCGACCGTCCCCCCTGGGGCGCGCCGTCGTCGAAGTAGTAGTTCCAGTCGACCCGGTCGATGAGGCCGTCGTTCGCGACAGGGGGGGCCTCGTCCTCGGCGTTCCCCGCATCCTTGTGCTGCTGCGGCGCCTCTTCGGGAGCGTCCTCGGCGACCTCCTCGAGGACCGGGTTGACCTCGAGCTCCTCCCGGACGGCCTGCTGGAGCTCGAGGCGGGAGAGCTGCAGCAGCTTGATCGCCTGCTGGAGCTGGGGCGTCATCACCAGCTGCTGGGTCATCTTGAGCGACTGTCTGAGCTCTAACGCCATTCCGCTCCCGGCCTACTCAAGGGAAAAACGCTCCCCGAGGTAGATCTCCCGCACCCGCGGCGACCCCGCGATCTCCTCGGGGCCCCCCGACAGGAGAATCTCCCCGTCGGAGATGATGTACGCCCGATCGCACACCTTGAGGGTGTCGCGCACGTTATGATCCGTTATTATAACCCCTATCTCCCTCTCTTTTAATCCGAGTATTACCTGCTGGAGGTCCGCGACCGAGATCGGGTCGATGCCGGCGAACGGCTCGTCCAGCAGGAGGAAGGACGGCGAGAGCACGAGGGCCCGGGCGATCTCCACCCGGCGGCGCTCGCCGCCCGAGAGCGAATACCCGGCCGTCCCGGCCACGTGGCCGATCCGCATCTCCGAAAGGATCCGATCGAGCCGCTCCTCCCGCTCGCGCCGCGACAGGGGCGTCTCCTCGAGGAAGACCATGATGTTTTCCCGGACGGTAAGCTTCCGGAACACGGACGGCTCCTGCGGGAGGTACCCGAGTCCGAGCCGGGCGCGCCTGTGCATCGGCAGGCGGGTGACGTCCTCGCCGGCGAGCCACACGGATCCTCCGTCCGGCCTCACCAGGCCGACCATCATGTAGAAGATCGTCGTCTTGCCCGCCCCGTTGGGCCCGAGGAGCCCCACGACCTCGCCCGGCGCGATCTCCAGGGAGACGCCCTTGACGACGTCGCGCTTGTGGTACCGTTTCCTCAGGTCGCGCACGGCGAGGGAAATCACTGGCCTTCCTTCCCCCGGGTCCCGGGCGTTCCCTTGAGGTCCGGGATCCCCTTGGGCTGGATGACGGCCCGGACGCGGCCGCCCTCCCCTCCGGTCACCACGGACCGGTTCTCCCGGAGGTAGATCGTGACCGTCTCGCCCTTCAGGGTATTGCCGCCGTAGGCGAGGTCGGCGCCGCCCGACAGGACGATCCGCTGCTCGATGTTGTGGAAGACCGCCCGCGCCGCCCGGGCCTCGCGTCCCGCCTGGATCACCCGGACGTTCCCCTCGGCCGTGATCTTCTCGACCGCCTTCGCCTCGCGGGAATATTCGGCGAAGACGCGGTCGGCGTGGAGCGTCACGTCGTCCTGTTTCACCACCACGTTCCCCTCGAACGTGACCGACTCCTTCCCGCTGTCGGCCGAAAGGTGGTCGGCGGTGATGTCGATGGGGGTCTTGCCGAAGTCCGCCGGCCTGGTCGCGGGGCGTTCCTCCGCGCGCGCGTCGGGCGCGCCGGCCGCGCCCGGAATGCCCCCCGCGGCCCGAATCGCCAGGACGGCGACGGCGGCCAGGACCGCGCGCGCGAAGCGTCGGGAGGCCGGCCTACCCATGGCGCCGCGCAACCTTTCCGGGAAGCACGCGGCCGGTGGCGTCGTCCAGGGTCAGCGTGCCGTCCTTCCACTTCCACACGAGGTCATGCCCGTCCACCGACACGCCGGGCCCCGACAGGGATGCGGCGCTTGCCGTCATCTCCCGGGCCGACAGGTCGAGCCGCGCCTCCGGAACGGACGCCGACCATCCTCCGGCGCCTTCGCCGCGGCCCCCGTCGGGGAGAAGCACGATGCCGCGGTCCATGTCCCACGAGGCCAGCGGGGCCTCCACGACGATCTCCCCCTCCGGCGCCGGAAGGGCGACGGTCACCGCCTCGGCGGAAAGTCGGCGCGCCAGGACCGCGTAGGACGCCCGATCCGACCGGAACCGGATCATCGCGCCCCCGGGGCGGATCTCCCTGACGTCGACCCCCTGGAGGACCAGCATCGGGCCCTCGCCCGCTCTCCGGAGCGCGGCGTCCCGGGGCGCGCGGCTCCGCCACCCGCCGAGCACGGCGGCCACGACGCCCAGCGCGGCCAGCGCGAGGACGAGGGTCGCGACGACCGGCAGCGCCCGCCTCATCGGGACCCTTCCCCGAAATAACGGCCCGCCGCCGCGTCCCAGCGGCCTCCCGCCCGGAGGATGAACTCGGCGACCTCTCGCACGGCGCCGTGCCCGCCGGCCCGCGACGAGACGAAATCCGCCGCCTCGATGACGTACGGCTCGGCGTCCGCCGGCGCCGCGGCGAACCCGACGCTCTTCATGAGCGGGAGGTCCACGATGTCGTCTCCCGCGTAAGCCGTCGCCTCGGGCGCCGCGCCGCGCGACGCGACGATCTCGCGCCACGCGGCGACCTTGTCCATCGCCCCCTGGCGGACGACCGTGATGCCGAGCTCCTTCGCGCGGACGGCCACGACGCCGGAGGTCCTTCCGGTGATGATGCCCACCGCGACGCCCGCGCGCTGGAGCATCTTGATCCCGTGCCCGTCGCGGACGTGGAACCGCTTGATCTCGCGCCCCTCGTCGTCGTAGACGATCCCGCCGTCGGTCAGGACGCCGTCCACGTCGAGCAGCAGAAGCGTCACCCGCGCGGCCTTTTCGGCGGCCCCGGGGCGCACGACCGGCGCCGTCATCGCACCCCCGCCTTCAGGAGGTCGTGGACGTGGACGATGCCGACCGGCTTGTCGTTCTGGACGGGGGAAAAGACGAACAGGCTCGTGATCGCGTGCTCCTCCATCTTCCGGAGGGCCGACGCGGCGAGCTCGGACGCCAGGATCCGCTTCGGGTTGGCGGTCATCACCTCGCCCGCGCTGGCCTTGAAGAAGTCGATCCCCCGCCCCACGGCGCGGCGGACGTCGCCGTCCGTGATGACCCCGACGAGCGCCCCCCCGGCGCCCACGACCCCCG
>JBLNEU010000319.1:0-6238 GCA_050263015.1 Deltaproteobacteria bacterium
CGGGCGATCTTCGTGCCCACGCCTTGCATGCAGTGCGAGAAGGCCCCCTGCGAGATCGTCTGCCCCGTCTACGCCACCTACCACGACGAGGACGACCGCGTGAACGCGATGGTCTACAACCGGTGCATCGGGACGAGGTATTGCGCGAACAACTGCCCGTACTCGGTGCGCGTCTTCAACTGGTGGGACCACGCGTGGGAGAAGCCGCTCGACGAGCAGCTGAACCCCGACGTGACGGTCCGCAGCCGGGGCGTCATGGAGAAGTGCACCTACTGCATCCAGAGGATCCGCCGCGGCAAGGAGACGGCCCGGTCCGAGGGGCGCCCGATCCGGGACGGGGAGGTCCTCCCGGCCTGCGCCCAGACGTGCCCGCCCGGCGCGATCCAGTTCGGCAACCTTTTGGATCCCGAGAGCGCGGTCTCCCGTCTCGTCAAGGACCCGCGGCTGTTCAAGCTGATGGAGCACAAGGGGACCGAGCCGAGCACCGTCTACCTCAAGAAGCAGAGAGGGCCCGGGCGATGAGCGGCGACTCCCGGAACCACCTGGCCCGCGCGGACGAGGGAAAGCTGTACGAGGAGCTTTCCCTTTCGAACCGCGCCCCGACCCGGTCCTGGTACGCGGCGGCGGGACTCGTCTCGCTCGTCCTCGCCGCGGGCGTCGGCGCCTTCGCGTACATGATGTCGACCGGCCTCGGGGTCACGGGCTTGAACCGCCCCGTCTTCTGGGGCGTCATGATCATCCTCTTCGTCTTCTGGATCGGCCTGTCCCACTCCGGGACGCTCATCTCCGCGATCCTGCGGATCACCCAGGCGTCGTGGCGGGCGCCGGTCCTGCGGGGCGCGGAAGCGATGACGGTCTTCGCCCTGATGGTGGGCGCCCTCTTCCCCCTCATGCACCTGGGGCGGAACTGGCGGTTCTACTACATGATCCCGTACCCGAGCGAGCGGCAGCTGTGGCCGAACTTCCGGTCCCCGCTCCTGTGGGACATGGTGGCCATCACGACGTACCTCACCGGGAGCATCCTGTTCCTCTACTTCGGGATGATCCCGGATCTCGCCCTGGCGCGGGACCGCTCCACCGGCTGGAGGAAGACCCTCTACACGATCCTTGCCGCCGGGTTCCGGGGCACCCACGCCGAGTGGCGCCGGTACCGCGTCGCCTCGACGCTCTTCGCCATCCTCATCATCCCCGTCGCCGTGTCCGTCCACTCGATCGTGAGCTGGGACTTCGCGATGGCGCTCGTCCCCGGGTGGCACAGCACGATCTTCGCCCCCTATTTCGTGGCGGGGGCGGTCTACTCCGGGATCGCCGGCGTCATCACCTTCATGGCTTCCCTGCGGTGGGCCTTCAAGCTCGAGAACCACCTGACGGAGCGGCATTTCGACAACCTGGGGAAACTGCTCCTCACGATGACGCTCATCTGGGGATACTTCTACTTCTCGGAGTTCCTGACCACATGGTACAGCCGCCTCCCCGAGGATTGGGCGATGGTCAGCTCGTACGGCGGGCACTACCTGCCCCTGTTCTCCGTGATGCTCCTGTGCAACTTCCTGGTCCCGCTGCCGCTGCTGTGCCTGAAAAAAGTCCGGCGGTCGATCCCCGCCATTTTCGCGGTCTCCCTCGTCGTCAACGTCGGGATGTGGGCGGAGCGTGCGCTCATCGTCATCCCCTCGCTCGCCCGGCGCAACGATCCGTCCATCTGGCACAACTACTTCCCGACGTGGGTGGAGATCTCCTACATCACCGGGTCGATCGCCATGTTCGCCCTTCTCTACCTGCTGTTCTCGAAGGTCCTGCCGGTGATGGCGATCAGCGACATCAAGGAACACCTCTTCCGCACCACGGACCGGCCGGTCGGCGGGACAATCGTCCCGTCGATGGCCGACGACGAGGGCGGCGAAGGAGGGAAGCCGTGAGCGCGCGACCCGCCGTGGTCGTCGTCGGCCTGTTCGATACCGTGGAGAAGGCGGCCGCGGCGGCCCGCGCCCTGCGCGCCCTTCCCCTGCCGGAGAAGAACGTCACCACGATCTCGTCCGTGCCGTTGCCCGACGGCGCCGTCGTCTCGGACCGCGGAACGATCCGTTTCCCCTGGGTCGTGGCGCTTTTCTGGTTCGTCGGCGCGGCGGCCACGTTCGGACTGACGCTGACCACCTACCTCGTCTACCCCATGATCACGGCGGGCAAGCCGATCACGACCGTCCCGCCCACGATCATCGTCACGTACGAGGGGGCGATGCTGGGCGCCCTCCTGGCGACGATCGCCGGGGCGTTCCGGTCGATCGGGCTAGGCCGGTCCAGCGCGAAGAGAGTCTTCGATCCCCGGATCCACGACGGAAAGATCGCCCTGTGCGCCGCGGTCGACACCGGGGAGCAGGAGCGCCGCGCCGTCGAGGCCATGCGCGCGGCCGGCGGAACCGACATCCGTCCCGAGGAGGGAGCGCTGTGAGGCCGCGGCTGCCTGCCCTTTTCCTCGCGGCCGCGGCGGCGGCCGCGTTCACGGCGTGCGAGCGGATCGACCGGAACATGTGGGACAACCCGGCATTCGAAGCCCAGGAGGAGCCGGTCCGCCTCCCCCCGAAGGATTCGATCCCGACGAAGGGGATCGAGCGGATTCCTTCGCCGGCGGACGCCTCCCGGCTCGCGAATCCCGTCAAGCCCACGGAATCGGAGCTTCTCCGCGGGAAGGAACTCTACGGCATCTTTTGCGCTCCGTGCCACGGCGAAAGCGGCGCGGGCGACGGCCTCGTCGGGAAGAAGTACGTTCCGGCGCCGGCCGACCTGCGCCCCGCGGCCCATGGCGCGCACCATTCCGACGGCGAGATCTTCGTCATCCTCTCCAGCGGCCGGGGGGGGATGCCGGCGTTCCGGGCGGACCTGTCGCCCGGGGACCGGTGGCGGATCGTCGCCTACCTGCGCACGCTCAAGTGAGGACACGGTCCCGTCCCATGAATCGGCAACCCGGCCCGTCTCGCCGGTCGAACACGATGCAGAAAGGATCCCGGCCGTCGGATGCCGTGGCCGGAACCCGGGCATGTGCCGGATGATCGCATTCGCGTCGGCCGCGCCGCGCGACGTGGCCCCGTTCCTGTCGGCGATGACCCGGTTCTGCCGCTCCGGGAACCTCGTGGATGGCTGGGAGAGGCGCCCGTCGGGGAACCACCCGGACGGCTGGGGCATCGCGTACCGCAAGGGGGACACCATGTGCCTGCTGCGGAGCGGAAAGCCGGCCGCGATCGACCCGCTCCTCGGCGAGGTTGCCGCGAAGACGACCCGGTTCATCGGGCACGTGCGGTACGCGTCGAACCCGGCGACGGTGAACTCGGGGAATTCCCACCCGTTCCTCGCGGGCGGGATCGCCGTGGCCCACAACGGCACGTTCCGGGGGCGCATCGGCCGGGAGGCGGACGCCCGGAAGGCGAGCGACACCCTCGTGTTCACGGAGGTCCTGGCGGGGTCGTGGCGGGACCGGACGCTCGACGGCCTCCGGGAGACCCTCTCGTTCCTGCTCGGCACCGAAGACCTCGTCGGCGACTACTCGGCCGCCAACATGCTGATCGCAGCCGACGCCTCGTTGTTCGCCCTCAGGCGGTTCCGCAGGAACCCGGACTACTACACCCTCCACATCCATGCGGAAGAAGGGCTGGCCGTCGTCGCGAGCGAGCCGCTCGACGGGCTGTCGGGGTGGCGGCTCCTTTCGGACGGGGAGCTCGTGGCGCTTTCGGATCCGGCGCCGCGGTCTCTCCCCCTCGCGGCGAGGTGACGCTGCGATGCCCTCGCCGGTCGACCTGAGATCCGACACGGTCACGCTCCCGTCCCCGGAGATGCGCCGGGCGATGGCGCGCGCGAAGGTGGGCGACTCGCGGCGGGGCGAGGACCCGTCGGTCCGCGCGCTGGAGGAGTATTCCGCCTCCCTGTTCGGCAAGGAGGCCGGGCTCTTCGTCCCGTCCGGGACGATGGCGAACCTGAGCGCGGTGGCGGCGTCGACCCGGCCCGGCGACATCGTGATCGCCTCGTCCGCCTCCCACATCGCCGGGCGCGAGGAGCCGGGGATCGCCAGGCTGGCCGCCGTCACGATCGCGGGAATCGACAGCCCCGGCGGGATCTTCGCGACGGAGGACGTCGCGGACCTCATGGCGCAGATGCCGGCGAAGACCCGCGCCACCGTCCGGCTCGTGTCGGCGGAGAACACCCACAACGCCGGCGGCGGGGCCGTGTTCCCCCTGGCGTCCCTCCGGGGCATCCGGTCGTTCTGCCGGAAGAGCTCGATCGCATTCCACGTCGACGGGTCCCGGATCTTCAACGCCTCGATCGCCTCGGGCGTGCCGGCCGCCGCATACGGCAAGGCGTGCGACTCCCTCATGTTCTGCGTTTCCAAGGGGCTCGGGGCGCCGGTGGGCTCGGTCCTCGTCGGGGACGCGGACTTCATCGCGGAGGCGCGGCAGGCGGCTTTCCGGGTGGGCGGCGGGATGCGGCAGGCCGGGATCATGGCCGCCGGCGGGCTCTACGCCCTGAAGCACAACGTGAAGCGGCTCGCCGAGGACCACGGGAACGCGCGGCGGCTGGCGGAGGCGCTCGGCGAGATCCCGGGCGTCGAGATCGTCAACGATCCGGTGGAGACGAACATCGTCCTGTTCCGCTGGAAGACGCCCGCCCTCTCGCTGCCGGCGTTCCAGGAGGCGATCGAGGCGCTCGGCGTCCGGGTGGACGACCGGGCTTTCCCCCTGTTGCGGGCAGTCACCCACCTGGGAATCGGCCGCCGCGACGTCGACCGGGCGGCCGGGGCGTTGCGGGCCGTGCTGGGCCCGTCTTCTTAGGAGAAGCCGCGTCCCTTCGAGCCGCGGGCGATGTCCTCGGCGACCTCGCCCACGGTCTGCTTCATCATCCGATCGGTGATCTTTTTCGCGCTGTCGCCGGACGACGACATCTTGGAAACCCAGTTGCTCCCCTTCAGCACGAACCCGCCGCTCCCCCCGACCAGCCGGGTCACGGGCTTCCCGCAATGCGGGCATTTTTTCAGCGGCGGGTCGGTGATGCGCTGGTCCTTCTCGAATTCCCCGCACTCCCCGCACTTGTACTCGTAGGTCGGCAACCCTGTCACCCCCGCCACCATGCCGATGACCCCGGCCATCAGGCCGACGACCCCGGCGTCTTTGCGTTACCCCGCAATTATCGCACATCCCGCCCGAACGCGGGGAATGCTCCTGCGATGCCGCCGGGCCGACCCGCGGGACCCTTCGCCCCCGGGCCGGACCGACCGAAAAATGCCGCGCGTCGACTCTTTGCCGTTATAAAATCGAAATGATTCCCAGGCTCCGAGTTCCGGTAGACTCCGACCCGTGACCGGACGAGGGGGACTCGTGCCGTTCCGCCAGCGCCGTACGGACAGGGGGACCCGTCGTTTCGGCCCGCGGGACCGGTGGTTGCCCCCCGGGGCGCGCCGACGCCGGAGGCCGGGACCCCTCGATGCCCTGCGCCCGGCCGTCGCCGCGGTTCTCATGCTCGCCCTCCCCACGACATGTCCCGTCCCGGCGGCCGCCTCGGACCTCCTCCTGAGGGCGGAGCCGGAAATCTACGCCGCGGTGGACAAGCTCTACGCGCTCGGGCGCATCCCCGGGTTTCTCGCCAACACCCGACCGTATTCCGTCGAGGCGCTCAGGATCGCCGCATCCAGGGCCCTCGAGGGCTCGGATGCGGGCGAGTTCGACGACGCCCTCGCGCGGTGGGTCGTCCACGAAACTTCGGAAAAATACCGGCTCCGCACTTCCGTCGCCCTGGCCTGGTCAGAATCCGCCTTCGTCCCGCGCAACAACGCGGGGATTCCCGTCCCCGAGTGCGTCTCCGCGACGGCCGAGATCGCCGCGCGGGCCGATCCGTCGACGCACCTCGGCGGGCACCTGAGCGCCGCGGCGGTCCTCGGGGAAGGCCGCGCGGACGACGAGGCGCTCCTCGACACGGCGGTGGAGGCCGGGTGGAGATACTTCTCGATCCAGGCGGGAAAAATTTCCGCGTGGTACGGGCCGGGCCGGCACGGGGCGATCATCTTCTCGAACAACGCTCCACCGTTTCCGGGGATCCGGGTCCACAACCGGGAACCGATCCCGTTGCCGGGATTTCTCTCGTTCCTCGGGCATTTCCAGTACGACATGTTCGTGGCCCGGCTCGACCGGGACCGCCCGGTTCCCGAGCCGCTTCTCTGGGGAATGCGGATTGCCCTGCGGCCTTCCCGGTACTTCGAGAT
>JBLNEU010000320.1:0-2609 GCA_050263015.1 Deltaproteobacteria bacterium
GCAGGCCGCGGTCCGGGCCTTCGAGGCGCTGGGCTTCGAGCGCATGGTGGTATATCGGAACTACGTGAACGACCAGAAGGGAAACCTGCACGATCTCGTCGTCCTCCTGTACGACATGTCGCAGGCGGACGACGAGGTGTTTTACTGAACGGCGCGTTTCAGGGAACGGACTGAAGTTTCACCCGGATTCTTCCGATAGGGGATGGCGAGGGGTTCGGAGGCTGTCAACCAAACCCGATTGGCGGGGGACCGTGCGGTCCCCCGTTTTTATTCGCCCCCCGGGTCGGGAAGGAATATATTAATAGGGCATGGATCGCGGGGTGGAAAGGCGTTGAGGTTCGTTTCGGCCAGGCGGCTGGTCCTGTCGGGCTTCCTCCTCGCGGTGTCCCTTGTACCGCTCCGCCATGCGTTCCCGGCGGATCCTCCCGTCCCGAACCCCCACACCTATTTCCAGCAGTCCCCACAGTGCCCGAAGTGCCATGCCTACGCCGGGTCGAAGCTTGTTCCCGACCGGTTCATCACCGCGTCGATCGATTTCTGCCTGGACTGCCACCGGATCGAGGCGCGGGGCATGACCCATCCGCTCAAGGTGCACCCGGGCGGCAAGTTCAGCGGGATGAAAGTTCACCCGGAATACCGCCTGGGCGACGGGGAGCACATCGTGTGCCTGACGTGCCACATGGCCCATGGCCCGTTCCTGTCGGCCGTCCGGACATTCGCCGCACAGGCCCCGGAGCCGCCGCGGGGAGGGACGAACGGCACCCCGTGGTACCGGACCTATTACCTCCGCCGTTCGAACCCGGCGGGAGAAGGGTTCGAGGCCCTCTGCGAGGGGTGCCACAAGGTGCCATGAGACCCGATTCTCCACGTCATGTGCACCGGCGGGCCATCTTCATCAATCCCCGTTTCCAGGTAGGGGTGGCGCTCTGCTTCGCCGCGATCGTCATCGCGGCGTCGGCGCTGTTCGGCTGGTCCTTCCATCGCTATGCGAAACACGCTCTCCGCGTCGCCTCCCTGCAGGGGCACTACCACTTCTCGACTCCGTACGAAATCCTCGGCGGCGCCCTGGTGCGCAACGTCGCCGCGTTGACGGCCGCCGGGCTGGCGTCGGGGATCGTCGTGTTCCTGCTCATCCTGCGAAGGGTCCGGGGAGGGGTCGGACGTCTGATCGATGCCTTCCGCCGGTCTGCGGAAGGGGACCTGTCGACGCCCACGGAGGCGCGGGGAATACTGGACGTGACGGACCTGGGAAGGAAGATCGACGCGTCCCGCGCCAGGACCCTTTCCCTGATCCGCGAAGCGAGGGAAGAGGCGGAAATCCTCCGGAAGGAACCGCTTTCCGACGAGGATTTCGCCCGCAGGTGGGACGCCCTGAAGCAGACCCTGCAGAGGATCGCCCCGTGAGCCCTCTTCCGCCGGATGCGAGGGGGCGGATGACGGGCAGGGGGTACGCCGCCCGGTTCGCGGCGCTGCTGCTTCTGGTGTTCGCTTCGGGAGGCGCCGCCCTGCTGGTTGCCTTTTACGTGATTCTCACCCAGCCCCTGCCGGGCACGTACGCGGGGATCTATTTCGCGCTGCGGAACCTGTCCGTCTTTCTCGTTCCCATGCTCGCCTTCTCCATGGCGGCCTACGTCCTGGTGGTGACGGTGGCGATCGTCGTCATCTGCGGCTACACGTTCCACAAGATCGCGGGCCCCCTGTACCGCATGGAGCGCGCCCTGGAAAACTACGAATCCGGGAGTTCCATCCGGGCGGTGTTCCTGCGGGAGGGGGACCAGCTCGTCGCGCTCGCGGAAGCCTACAACGGGTTCGTCGCCCGGCTGCGGGACGACCGCCGGGAGTGCCTGACCGGGATGGAGCACGCGGAGCGGCTCTGCCTCATGGATGCGAACACCTGCCGCGTCGAGATGGGCGACGCGCTGTCCCGCTTGTCGGCCTCGCTGTCCCGGTACCGCTGATGGAAAACGGCTCCTTCTTCCAGCGCGCCAAGCGGTTCCTGTTCGGGGCTCCCCGCGACCTCTTCGATCCGAAGATCTTCCACAAGGTTTCCCTGGTCGCGTTTTTCGCATTGGTGGGGCTGGGCGCGGACGGGATCTCCTCCTCCTGTTACGGCCCGGAGGAGGCGTACCTCGCCCTCGGGAGCCATACGGTGCTGGCGATCTTCGTCGCCCTCGCCACGGTGGTCACGGTCTTCATCATCTCGGGAAGCTATGCGCAGATCATCGAGGCGTTCCCTTCGGGCGGCGGAGGCTACATCGTCGCCTCCAAGCTCCTCGGCGAAAGGGCGGGGGTCGTGTCCGGCTCGGCACTGGTCATCGACTACGTGCTCACGATCACCATATCCATCGCGTCGGGCGCGGACGCCCTGTTCAGCTTCCTGCCGCTCCACTGGCAGTCGCACAAGTTCACTTTCATTGCCTTGATCCTCGTTCTGCTCATCTGGCTGAACCTCCGGGGCGTCAAGGAGTCCGTGGCGGCGCTGACGCCGATCTTCATGGCGTTCATGCTCAGCCACGTCCCGCTCGTGCTCTACGCCGTCCTGCGTCACGCGCCCGAGCTTCCCGCGGTGGGGGCCCGCGTTTCCATGGAATTTTCCTCCACGGCGAAGC
>JBLNEU010000321.1:0-5316 GCA_050263015.1 Deltaproteobacteria bacterium
GGGGACACCTCGTGGTCGTGCGACGGGGTGATGACGGAAGAAGCGTACCGCTACTGAGTCGAAGGAGGGGGAGCCGATGTTCCACGGGGCCATCGTCGCGATCGTCACGCCGTTCCGCAACGGGAAGGTGGACGGGCCGGCCTTGAAGAAGCTGGTGGAATTCCAGATCGCGGGCGGAACGGACGGGATCGTGCCGTGCGGGACGACGGGCGAGTCGCCGACGCTCTCGTTCGAGGAGCACGAGCGCGTCATCGATCTCGTCGTCGCGGCCGCGGCGGGGCGCGTGCCGGTCATCGCCGGGACCGGCTCGAACAACACGAAGGAAGCGGTCGTCCTGACCCGCTACGCCAGGAAGGCGGGCGCGGACGCGGCGCTCGTCATCACGCCGTATTACAACAAGCCGACCCAGGAAGGGCTGTACCGGCACTTCCGGGCGGTCGCCGAGGCGGCAGACCTCCCGATCGTCCTCTACAACGTTCCCGGGCGGACGGGCGTCAACCTCATGCCGGAGACCGTCGCGCGCCTGTCCGGGATTCCGAACATCGTCGGGGTCAAGGAAGCGTCGGGAAACCTGAACCAGGTGTGCGACATCCTGCGCCTCGTCCCGAGGACGTTCTGCGTGCTCTCGGGCGACGACGGCCTGTTCTTCCCGATGCTGGCGCTGGGCGCGAAGGGCGTCATCTCGGTCGCGTCGAACGTGGCGCCCCGCCCGATGGCGGACCTCTACGATTCGTTCGTGATGGGGGAAATCTCCCGGGCCCGGGAGATCCACTTCCGCCTCTGGCCGCTGTTCCACGCCCTGTTCGTCGAAACCAATCCCATCCCGGTCAAGACCGGGCTGGCGATGATGAAGAGGATCCGGGAGGAGATCCGGCTCCCGCTGTGCCCCATGTCGGAGTCGAACAGGAAGCTCCTCGCGAAGGTCATCGCCGACCTGAAGCTTTCCTGACGGCGGGGCGACGCATGATCCGGGTGGTCGTCTGCGGCGCGATGGGACGGATGGGGAAGGCGATCCTGGCCGTCCTCAAGGACCGGTCCGCCGAGTTCGTCCTGGCGGGCGCGGTGGAGGCCGCGCGCCATCCGGCCCTGGGCCTGGACGCCTTCGAGGCGGCCGGCGTCGGGCGGGCGGGCGTGCCCCTCACGGACGATTTCCCCGGCGCGATCGCCGGCGCGGACGTGGCGATCGACTTCACGCACGCCGCCTCGTCGGTGGCGCACGCGGGCGCGGCGGCCGCCGCGGGGAGGGCGATCGTCATCGGGAGCACGGGGCTTGACCCCGGGCAGACGGACGCGATCCGGAGCGCGGCGCGCGCCGTGCCGTGCGTCCTCTCCCCGAACATGAGCGTCGGGGTCAACCTGATGTTCAGGACGGCGGCCGACATGGCGAAGGTGCTCGGCGACGAGTACGACGTCGAGATCGTCGAAGTCCACCACCGGTTCAAGAAGGACTCGCCCTCGGGCACGGCGGTCAAGCTGGCGGACGCGGTCGCCGGCGCCCTGGGGAGGCGCATGGAAGACGTCGGCGTCTACGGGCGCCACGGGATGGTCGGCGAGCGGACGCGGAACGAGGTCGGCGTCTTCGCCGTCCGGGCCGGCGACGTGGTCGGCGAGCACACGCTCATCTTCGGGGGGATCGGGGAGCGTCTCGAGATCACGCACCGGGCCCACAGCCGCGACACCTTCGCGCGCGGAGCGGTCCGCGCCGCCGCGTGGGTGGTCGGAAAGCCGGCGGGGCTCTACGACATGAAGGCGGTGCTGGGGCTTTGAGGATCCTGAGGTTCGAAGTCGACGGAAAGGCCTCCTTCGGGCTGGTGGACCCGTCGAACGGAAGGATCCGGGAGATCGCCGGGGACCCTTTCGACGCGGTCCAGATCACGGGACGGGGACTTTCCCTGGACGACGTTCGCGTTCTCGCCCCCGTGGCGCCGTCGAAGATCGTCGCGGTCGGGCTCAATTACAGGGACCACGCGGCCGAGATGGGCAAGAAGATCCCGGAGGAGCCGCTCCTCTTCCTCAAGGCGCCGTCCGCGCTCAACGATCCTGGGGGGGAGATCGTGTACCCGCGGGCGTCGACGCGGGTGGATCACGAGGCGGAACTTGCCGTGGTCATCGGGCGGAAAGCCAAGGACGTCAAGGCGAAGCATGCCCGCGGGGTGATCCTCGGATACACGTGCATCAACGACGTGACGGCCCGCGACCTCCAGGTCAAGGACGGGCTCTACGCCCGCGCGAAGGGGTTCGATACCTTCGCGCCGCTCGGGCCGTGGATCGAAACCGACCTGGACCCCTCCGGCCTCGCCGTCCGCTGCCTCGTCAACGGCCAGGTCCGGCAGGACGGCAACACGCGGGAGATGGCGGCGACCGTCGCGGAACTCGTGGAGTTCGTCTCGCACATCATGACCCTCTACCCCGGAGACGTCATCGCCACCGGGACGCCGCCGGGGGTCGGACCGGTCCGGGTCGGCGACGAGATCCGCGTCGAGGTGGAGGGGATCGGCGCCCTGACCAATCGCGTCGTCGCGCCTTGACGGACGTCGTCCTGCTTCTGGGGAGCAACGTCGGGAGGCGCGTGAAGCGCCTCCGCGACGGCCTCGATGCGCTGTCGCGGGGAGTCCGCGCGGTCCGCGCGTCCCGGATCTACGCGGGAGCCCCCGGGGGACGCGGCGGCCAGCCGTGGTTCCTGAACCTGGCGCTCCTTGGACGCACGTCTCTTTCGCCGGACGATCTCCTCGCCTTCGTCAAGGAGGTCGAGGCCGCGGCGGGGCGGAAGGCCGGCCCGAGGTGGGGTCCGCGGGAGCTCGATGTCGACATCGTCCTTTTGGGAGACCGGGAAGTGCGCGCGCCGCACCTGGCGATCCCGCATCCGTTGATGGCATGCCGGCGGTTCTGCCTGCTCCCGGCCTCCGAGGTCGCCCCGGACTTCCCCGTGCCCCCCGGGGGCAGGACAATCCGGGATCTTCTGCTCGCGTGCGAGGATCCCCTGGAGGTGTTCGCGATATGACGACACGCGTTGCCTGGAAGCTGGCGGTGGCGGCCACGATCATCCTGGCCCTGGTCGCGGCGTCAGGTTGCCGGAAGAAGGAGGCGCCCCCCGCGGGCGACGGCCAGCCGATCAACCTCAACGCCCTGAACGAAATCGAAAACTACAAGGAAATCCTGCGGAAGGACCCGAACAACCTCAAGGCGAACATCAGCATCGCGAATCTCTATTTCGACACCCGCCAGGACCTGCTCGCCATCGAGCATTACGGGAAGGCCCTTGCCGTCGACCCGGGGAACGTGAACGTCCGGACCGACATGGCCGTCTGCTACCGGAGGACCGGAAAGCACGACAAGGCCATCGAAGAGCTCAAGAAGGCGATCTCCACGAACCCCAGGCACGCCCAGTCGCGGTACAACCTCGGCGTCATCCTGATTCACGACAAGAACGACCCCGAGAGCGGGATCAAGGCATGGGAGGGGCTCCTCGAGAACGTGCCCGACTACCCGTACCGCGAAAACCTCAAGGCGGAGATCGCGCGCATGCGGGGGATGATCGACTCGATGAAGCCGAAGGCGAAATGAGAGAATTTTATTTTCGTCTTGCGGGGGAAACCGTCTCCCGCGGATGATGCCGGACCGCCCCGGCCGTTCTATTTCCCGCCGATCGCCCCGAAACTCGGTAACTACCTGAAAAACAAGGATGTTGGTTTTTTTTGTTGACAGCATTCGTCGGAAATAATATATGTAACGTTGTTTTGTTCGAATGTGCACCTTCCGACACGGAGGCCGAAATGGTCCGGCGCGATAAGTCGAACTACATCATCCAGTCCGTTTCCCACGCGCTCGACGTGCTCGAGGAGTTCCGCGGCGACGTCGACGAGCTCGGTGTCACGGAACTCAGCAAGAAGCTGAAACTCCACAAGAACAACGTCTTCCGCATCCTGGCGACCCTCCAGTCCAGGAACTACATCGAGCAGAACAAGGCGAACGAGAACTATCGGCTGGGGATCAAGTGCCTGGAGCTGGGGCAGACGTTCATCCAGCAGCGGGGGATGCTGAAACAGGCCAAGCCGATCCTCCACGAGCTCGCGGAAAAGTCCGGCGAAACGGCTTACGTATCGATCCTCCGGGGCAACGACGTCGTCTACCTCGACTCCGTCGAGGCGTCCACGACCGTCCGCGTCGTGTCCCGTCTCGGCCTCCATATGCCGATCCACGCGACCGCGGCGGGAAAGGCGATCATCACGCACGAGTCCGAGGACGAGATCCGGAAGCGCTTCAACCGGGAGATGGCCCGCTTCACCCCCAACACGATCACGACGACCGACGAACTCCTGGAGAACCTGAGGGTCGCCCGCGACAGGGGCTACGCGTCGGATCTCGAGGAGTTCGAGGAAGGGCTGCGCTGCATCGCCGCACCGATCCGCGACTACACCCGCAAGGTGATCGGGGCCCTGAGCATCTCGGGTCCGGCCCACCGCCTCAACGATGAAAAGGTCGAAGGCGTGATCGGGCCGGAGGTCGTCCGCTGCGGGCAGGACCTCTCGCGCCGTCTCGGCTACCGCGAATAGGGAGGAGTTCCGCCGCCGCTTGACAGCCGCCGCGGCTGATGGTACCCATATCCTTGAATGACCATTCATTCAAGGAGGCCGGAGATGGCCATGCGGGGGCCTCGTGGAGGCGGGGCGGCGAAAAGGGAGCGCATCCTCCGCGCCGCGATCAAGATCTTCTCCCACAAGGGGTTCTTCAATTCCAAGGTGTCCGAGATCGCGCGCGCCGCGGGCGTCGCCGACGGCACCATCTATCTCTATTTCAAGAACAAGGACGATCTGCTCATCTCCCTGTTCGAGGAGAAGATGGGAGAGGTCGTGGCCGAGGTCCGCGGCAAGGTCGCCGACGGCGACGGGCCGCTGGCGCGCTTGCGGATCTTCATCGAGAACCACATGGATCTCCTCGTCCGGGAAGCCGGGCTCATCGAGGTCATCCAGGTCGAGCTCCGGCAGAGCAACAAGTTCATGAAGGAATACGTTCCCGTCAAGTTCCTCGAATACCTCGACGTCCTGGGCGACATCCTCGAGGCCGGCAAGAAGGAAGGGACGTTCCGGCCGGACCTCAACGTCAAGACCGCCCGGAGGGCCATCTTCGGCGCGCTCGACGAGATCTCCCTTGCCCACGTGCTCTCGCGAAAGCGGAAGTACGAGCCGGCGAAGGCCGCCGCCGAAATCTACCGGATCTTCGCGGACGGGCTTCGCGCCGCGGGCTGTACAGAAGGAGGGGCGACGACATGATCGGGTTCGACCTGACGCCGGAGCAGATCGCGCTCCAGGACATGGC
>JBLNEU010000322.1:0-8102 GCA_050263015.1 Deltaproteobacteria bacterium
TCGTCCGCCTGCTAAAAAAAATCCATATTAACGGCTCGAATAATGGACAAAAAGCCCGAAGAATATGTGAAACTTTACCCATATTTGCTCGGGGGGCATGCCCCTTGCGTTTCCTGTGGCGAATCCCAGGAGGGATCAAATGAACCCGCAACTGATCCTGCTCGTCGACGACGATCCGATCTTTACCCAGTTCACCCAGAATCTGCTCACGGAGAAGGGGATGAAGGTGGTGACCGCCTTCAACAAGGCGGAGGGGCTCGACCTCTTCGAGCGCCACCACCCATCGTGCGCAATCCTGGACATCTTCCTTCCCGACGGCAGCGGGGTGGACCTCATCAAGCCGATGCGGGCCGGCGGGGCCAACACCCCCATCATCATGGTGTCGGGACAGAGCGAGGTGGACGAGGTCGTCCGCGCGATGAAGGACGGCGCGAACGACTACATCAAGAAGCCGTTCCGGGGTGAGGAGCTCATCCTCAAGATCGGGATGGTCCTCGAGAGCAGCCACACCCGGTGGGAGCTGGAGGAGCTCAAAAGCAAGGTCCGCGTGGAGGAGGAGTACAAGCTCCTCTTCTCTTTGAGCGACCGGATGAACAAGGTGCAGGCGATCGTCGACCAGGTGGCCAACACGGACATCACCGTCCTCATCACCGGGGAGAGCGGAACGGGCAAGGAGCTGGTGGCGAAGGCGCTGCACAAGGCGTCCGAGCGCGCCGGCGAGCCGTTCGTCAAGGTCAACTGCGCGGCGCTTCCGCGCGAGCTGCTGGAAAGCGAGCTCTTCGGCTTCGAGAAAGGGGCGTTCACCGGGGCGCACCGCAGGAAGTACGGCCGCTTCGAGATGGCCCAGAACGGGACCATCTTCCTCGACGAGATCAGCGAGATGCACGCCGACCTGCAGTCGAAGCTCCTCCACGTGCTCCAGGAGAAGCAGTTCATGCGGATCGGCGGCGAGCGGGATGTCAAGGTCAACTGCAGGATATTGACCGCAACCAACAGGAACCTCGAGTCGATGGTCGACGAGGGGCGGTTCCGCCGCGACCTCTTCTACCGCATCAACGTGGTCAATATCGTCGTCCCGCCGCTCCGGGAGCGAAAAGACGATATACCGCTGCTTATAGATTACTTTCTGTCCCGATATTCCGATATGTACAACAGGGAGCCGGCCAGGATCTCGCCGCGGCTCATGGAGATGTTCCTCGACTACTCCTGGCCCGGCAACGTCCGCGAGCTCGAGAACAACGTCAAGCGGCTGATCATCCTCGGCAGCGAGGCGCAGCTCATCGCCGAATTCAACCGGAAACGGGAGAACGGGACCTATCTCTCGTTCCCGGACATGGACGGGCGCGGCAGCCACAGGCCCGAAATCGAGCCGGTGCCCGTCGCCGCGACGGCCGCGCCGCGCAAGGGCGATGGGGGACATGATGTCCTGCTCCCCGTCTCCGACAAGGCGACGCTGAAGGAAGTGTCCAAGATCGCCCAGCGGAACGCGGAGCGCGACCTGATCGACCGGGTGCTCCGGCAGACCCGCTGGAACCGTCGCAAGGCGGCCCAGATCCTCGACATCAGCTATAAGGCGCTTCTCTACAAGATCAAGGAGTGCGGGCTGAACCAGGATTAATGGAATATGTGAGCGTTTTGGCAGTAAGCAACCGTCATTACGAAGTAATAATTGATGACGATTCTTCAGACGCTTTTTCGGGAAGGAGGAATGGTGAAAGCCATATGGGCGGTAGCCTGTTCGGCGCTCGCGATCGCCGTCATCTCCGGGCCGTTCACCGGGTGCGCGGCGGCGCCGGTCGCCCCCGACCGGGCGTCGGACAATTCGGTCGCTCAGCAGCTTTCCGGCCCGCAGTACAAGATCGGACCCGAGGACGTGCTGCACATCTCCGTCTGGGACAATAAAGAACTCACGCTCGACGTGGTGGTGCGGCCGGACGGCAAGATCTCCTTCCCCCTGATCCGGGACGTCCAGGCCGAAGGGCTGACCGCCGCCGAGCTCGGCGACGCGATCCATGAAAAACTGCTCCCATTCATCAAGGACCCGCAGGTCTCGGTCATCGTGACCCAGGTCAACGCGCCGAAGATCTACGTGCTCGGAAACGTCGCAAGGCCCGGAGCGTTCCCCTTGAGGAGCGACACGTCCGTCCTGCAGGCGCTCTCCCTGGCCGGCGGGTTCACGCAGTTTGCCGCCCCGCGGAGCATCAAGCTCGTCCGGGGGCTGGGCGCGAAACAGCAGGTCCGGAAGATCAACTATTACAACCTGGTCGAGGGCGCAGGGGAAGGAAACTATCTCCTGATGCCCGGCGACACGATCTGGGTGCCTTGAAGATGGGACGGGGAAGCGGCTTGAAATCATCGGCAGTCGTCGCGCTGGGCATTCTCGGGACGTTCGCGGCCGCCGGACCCGGGTACGCGGCGACCCTCAAGGCCACTCCCTCCATCGCCCTGGAGGAGACGTGGGACACCAACATCTTCAACACCGCCTCCGACGAGCAGTCGGATTTCATCTCGCGGGCGACCCCGGGGCTCTCCTTTCTGTTCGAATCGGAGCGCGCCACATTCACGTTGAGCGGGTCCATCACGTCCGAGGCGTACGCGGACAACCACGACCTGAACAACTGGGATTCGACCAAGCGCGTCGAGCTCGGCGCGCCGTCGCTCAAGGCAAGCCAACGGCTGTCCCTGCGGGCCGCCGCGCGGTACCTGGAGACCAACGACATCTCGCGAAGGAACGAGCTCGCGCTGGCGCCCATCCCGGACCTCCCTCCCGCCGAGACTCTCGTCGTCGGCCGGACCGCTACCAGGGTCTACGGCGGTTCGGTCGGCGCGAGCTACCAGGCGACGCCCAACATCGAGCTCGGCGCCGGGGGCGGCGGGACCAAGACCGAATACCTCGAAGTCACGACCGGGCTGACCGGCTCGCGAACCGTTACAGGGAACGTTTCGGGCCGGTACCGCTTCTCGCCCCGGACGACGGGCGGGGTCACCGGTTCGACGGCTTCCACCGCATACGACGACGGAGCCCATTCACGTTCTCACTCCGCCGGGCTGACCGGGTCTTTCGCCTTGACGGAAAGGACCGGCATCGAGGCGAGCGCGGGCGCAACGTTCGTGACCGACACCCGGGCAAGCGGGGTCGTGGAACGCGATCAATCCCCGTACGGCCGGCTGAGCATCAGCCATAGGGCGGGAAGTTTCAGTGCGACGCTCGCCGGCGCGTACGAGCTCTCGGGGGGGGGCAGCTTCGGACAGGCGACGGAGCGGACAAACGCGAGTCTCGCTCTGGCCGACCAGCTGACTCCGAAATGGTCGTGGGACATAAACGGGTATTATCAGAACGAGCGGACGGCCGGCGCCGGCGGCGGCCGGGAAATCGAGACGGCAGGCGGGACGGCGGGCGTGCGGTTTGCCGCGGCCGATTGGATCGCTTTCCGGCTCGCGGGATACACTTTCAGGCAGTGGAACCGGGACACCGCCGATAGCGACATCGCCCGGAGCCATGTCGTGCTGGGCCTGACGCTCAGCGACACCTCTATTCTCTTCTGAAGGATTCCGATGCCCCTTCGCCCCGACATGCAGCTCAAAGATTACCTGGGCATCCTTCGGCGGCGGAAGTGGCTGGCCCTCTTCTCGTTCCTCCTGGTGATATTCGGCGCGAGCGTGTACAACGTGGCGACGCCGGAGCAGTACAAGTCGAGCACCACGATTCTCGTCATCCCCCAGCGGGTGCCGGAGAACTACGTCCAGTCCACGGTCAGCATCGGGGTCGAGGACCGGCTGGCCACCATCCAGCAGCAGGTGACGAGCCGGACGCGGCTCCTGGCGGTGATGGAGGAGCTCGGGCTCTTCAAGGAGGAGCGACGGAAGAGGTTGCCGGAGGAAGTTCTCGACGAAATGCGCAAGCGGGTCGAGATCGAGGTGGTCAGCGACAGCGGCCGGAGACGGGACCGGGGCACCGAGGCATTCATGATTTCGTTCGTCCACGAATCGCCGACCCTGGCGATGCTCACCGCGTCCCGGCTCGCGTCCCTGTTCATCGACGAGAACCTGAAGACCCGGGAGCAGCAGGCGGTGGGAACGTCAGAGTTCCTCGACTCCCAGCTGCAGGACACCAAGGTCAAGCTCGAAGCCCAGGAGGAACGGCTCAAGCAGTACAAGCTGCAATTCATGGGCGAGCTGCCGCAGGAACTCCAGTCCAACTTAAGCGTCCTGACCCGCCTGCAGGAGCAGTCGAAGACGAACGCCGACGGAATACGGGCCGCCGGGGACAGGAAGGTCTTCCTCGAGGCGCAGCTTGGCCTGATCGAGCGGTCGGTGCAAAGCGTTGTCCGGGAAGACGGACGGGTGGAGACGGTGTCCGGCGCCGACCCGCTCCAGGCCGTCGCGACGGAACTCACGCTGCGGCGGGCGCGTCTCGCGGATCTGTCCGCAAAGTATACCGACAAGTACCCCGAGGTCGTCCGCCTTCGCCGCGAGGTCGAGCAGCTCGAGGCGAATATCGCCGAGATGCGCCGGGCGGGCGGGGCGCCCGACAACGGGAGCGCGGTGAAACTTTTGGCTCTCAGGCCGTTGCCGGTCATGCAGGGCCGCGACGCGGAGGAAGCGCGGCGGCTGAAGGCGCAGGTCATGGCGACCGACGCGGAGATCGCCGCGCTGAAGGCCGAGAAGGGAGAAATCCAGAGGCAGATCGCACACATCCAGGCCAAGGTGGACCGTTCGCCCCGGCGCGAGCAGGAGCTCATCTCGCTCACGCGCGATTACCAGAACCTCAAAGCTTCGTACGACGAGCTTCTCAAGAAGAAGCTCGATGCGGACATTTCCCAGAACCTCGAAAAGCGGCAGAAGGGGGAGCAGTTCCAGGTCATCGACCCGGCGAACATGCCCACGAAACCATTCAGCCCGGACCGCAAGAAGATCTTCGGAATCGCGTTTCTGCTGGCGTGCGGATTGGCTCTCGGAGGCCCGATCGGCCTGGAGATGGCGGATCCCGCGCTGCGGGGTCCGCGGGACTTCAAACATTTCTTCGATCTCCCGGTGTTGGCGTGCATTCCCGTCATCCGGAACGAGGAGTATTCGAGACGGGCGGCCTTGCGCAAGGCGGCCATCTTCGGAGGGATCGCATCGTTTACCATCGCGGTCTCCGTCTTTCTCCTGGTATTCGGCCAGAAGATCCGCACTCTCCTGCAGTTCTGAAGGGGCAACGCGTGAAGATCCCATCTTTCCATGCCGAAAAGCTGATCTCAAAATTGAAAGGGCAGCTCGTTCCCATGGGAATGGGCGAAAAGGACCCCGTCTACCTCGAGCAGTTCAAGGCGCTCCGGGCAAAATTCGAATACAAGGTGGAAATGCTCAACTTCCGTGTCGTCGCGGTCACAAGCGCGGTGGCCGGGGAGGGGAAGACCGTTTCGTGCGCGAACCTCGCGGCGAACCTCGCCTCGGCCGGCCGCAAGAAAGTTCTCCTGATCGATGTGGATCTCAGAAAGGCGGACCTCGCCCGGGTGGTCGATGTGGCGCCCCTTCCCGGGCTGACGGAGTTCCTGGCGGGGGCCGCGGGTCTCAAGGACATCGTCCGCAACTCCGTGGTCAAAGGGCTTTTCGTGATCCCCGCGGGATCGCGGGTGCCCGCGCCGGCCGATCTGCTCGCCGGAGACAAGTTCCGGTCGTTCCTCAAGGAGAGCAGGGAATCGTTCGATGTCGTGCTCCTGGACACTCCTCCCATCATCCCCGTGGCGGACACGCTCGCCCTTCGCGACCAGGCGGACGCGTTCGTGTTCCTGTACCGGGCCGGTTTCACGCCGCTCGACCTGTTCCGGCAGGCCGTAGACGAAATCGGCGAAAAGCATATCCTGGGCGTGGTTCTGAACGGCGTGGAGCCGCAGCAGGACCGGTACTACCAGAAATATTACGGGAAATATTATCGGAAGAAGGATGGGCAGGAAGTTTCCGTCTGAGAGGCCTCAAGCTGGCCTCTCTTTTTGACAAATTATAGAAATAATTACTCACCGTTACCCACCCGCCGCCAAGCGCAAATCAGACCCGGATATCTGTAACTCTTTGTATAATAAAATCAATCTGTTAAGTGTTTGGCCAGACGGCCAGTCTCTGGTATGGAAATTGAATCGGTACCCATCAAATGTGGACCGGTCGGCCGGCGTTACCGCCGATCGCGCTTTCTTTTTGGGGGCCGGGGTGACAGTTCGGGCAGGATCTCAAGGCAATCTCAAGCCGTTCGGTAAAGTGCGCCATGCGCGCCCCGTCGACGCCGTTCTCTCGCTCGATGTTTTCCGGTATCTCCTCGAGCGCGAGCGGGCCCGGGCGGAACGCACGGGACAGGAATTCTCGCTCGTGGTGTTCGACGCCAGCCGGCATAACGGCACGGCCGTCACCTGCCTTGAAGACCTTGCGCGGTCGCTTGCCGCGCGGGTCCGGACCAGCGACGAGGTCGGATGGTTCACCGACAAGAGCATCGGAGTCGTCCTGCCGGCAACGTCCGCCGAGGGGGCGTGGATCTTCGTCGACGACGTCGCGCGGAGGACCGAGTCAAGCGGCCCGTGCCTCGACCGCACCGTCTACACCTATCCGACGAAATGGATCGGGCCGGGCGACGAATCGGGGGATGACGCGCAGCCGAGACCTCCCCGGAGCGGTTCCGAGGATAAGGTATCTCCGATGATGCACGACGGCGGCCGGTCCATCGAGCCGCTCGAGCGGATCCTGAGTCCGCGGATACCCGCATGGAAGCGCGCGCTGGACGTCGTCGGCTCGCTGGCGGCGCTGATCCTCTTGTCCCCCGTCTTCCTGAGCATCGCCGCCTTCGTCAAGCTCGTCTCCCCGGGGCCTGTCTTCTACAAGCAGAAGCGGGTCGGGTACCTCGGGAAGACGTTCACCTTCTGGAAGTTCCGGACGATGCACGTGGACAACGACGCGACGGGGCACCAGAACTACCTGAGCACGCTGATCCACGGCGACGCGCCGATGACCAAGCTGGACGCCGACCGGGACCCCCGGATCATCCGCTGCGGCCGGTTCCTGCGACAATCGTGCCTGGACGAGCTTCCGCAGCTCGTCAACGTTCTCAAGGGCGACATGAGTCTCGTCGGCCCCAGGCCTTGCCTCCCCTACGAGGCCGAGGAGTACCTGGCGTGGCACGCGCGCCGGTTCGATTCGGTTCCGGGGATGACCGGGCTGTGGCAGGTCAACGGGAAGAACAAGCTCACCTTCAAGGAGATGATCCGGTTCGACATCCAGTACGCTCGGACCGTCTCTTTCCGGCTCGACGTCACGATCCTGCTGAAGACCGTTCCGGCCGTCCTGAAGATGGTGGGCGAGCACCTGGCGGCGAAGCGGGAAGCGCGCGCCGGAAACGCCGCCTCCGCCGCAGCGAAGAAGGTCTGACCGACCCGGGCATCCCGCGGTTCTCGCGCATCTCCCATTTGGCTTCTTTTCCCTTGTCGCAGTCGTTTTCGCGTTGACCTCTTTTCCACGACATGGCCTTCGATGAAAGGAGACCGCCAATGAGCAAAGTCCTGAGCGTCGGGGTGGCAGGGTGCGGCTACTGGGGGCCCAACCTCATCCGCAACTTCTCGTCCCTCCCGGACTGCCGGGTGAAAAGCGTATGCGACCCGGCGGAAAAGCGGCTGGCGCACATGAAGACCTTGTACCCATCGGCCGCCACGACCCGGAATTTCGACGACCTCGTCGCAGACAAGGAGATCGACGCGATCGCCGTGGCGACGCCGGTGCACCTCCATTTCGAGCTCGCCAAGAAGAGTCTCGAAGCCGGGAAGCACACGTTCATCGAGAAGCCGATGGCGCCCTCGTCGGCCCAGTGCAACGAGCTGGTCGAGTTGGCCGCGAAGAAGAAGCTGACGCTCATGGTCGGGCACACGTTCATCTACTCGGCGCCCGTCCGGCGGATCAAGGAGATCATCGACTCCGGCGATCTCGGGGAAATCCAGTACATCGCCTCGCGCCGGCTCAACCTCGGACTCTTCCAGAAGGACATCAACGTGGCCTGGGACCTGGCCCCCCACGACATCGCGATCATCCTGTACCTGCTGGGGAAGGCGCCGGTGAGCGTCAACTGCCAGGGAAAGGCCCAC
>JBLNEU010000323.1:0-7588 GCA_050263015.1 Deltaproteobacteria bacterium
GGGATCGATCACGTTCAGCATGGGGAAGGGGAACACGGAGGCCGAGGTCGACGCGGTCCTCGGCGTTCTGCCGGGCATCGTCAGGAAGCTGTGGGAGATGTCGCCCACGTATCTCGACCACCAGAAGCGGCTCGTCCGGGGAGGTTGACGCGGACATGGCGGGACCCTACAGCGCCAAGGTGATGGACCACTTCATGAACCCTCGCAACGTCGGCGAGATCGAGGACGCGAGCGGCATCGGCGAGGTGGGAAACCCCGCCTGCGGGGACATGATGCGCCTCTACCTCAAGATCGAGGACGGCCGGGTCGTGGACGCGAAGTTCCGCACGTTCGGGTGCGGCGCGGCCATCGCCTCGAGCTCGATGCTCACCGAGATGATCAAGGGAAAGACGGTCGCGGAGGCGCGGGAGGTCAAGAACCGCCATGTCGCCGACGCGCTCGACGGCCTCCCCCCGGTCAAGATCCACTGTTCCGTGATGGCCGAGGAGGCGGTGAAGTCGGCCCTGGACGACTACGAGAAGAAAAATCCCGCCTGACGGGGAGGCGCGCCGCCATGCTGGACCTGAACGAGATCGAGATCCTCCAGGTCGCCCTGGCCCACGAGGGGCGGGCGAAGACGTTCTACGACCGCCTGGCGCTGCGCCACGGCGACGATCCGGCCGGGGAGCTCTTCGCGTTCCTGGCGCGGGAAGAGCAGGACCATATCCGGAAGCTCTCGGCCCGCCACGCGATCCCGGCGTTCGAGGCGGGCTGGGAGTCGAAATACCTGCCTTATCTCATCGACCTCGACCGGCTCGCGTGGGAAGAAGGGATCCAGGCCGGGGCGGCGTTGGACGCCGACGCCGCCCGGAAGGGGCTTGCCATCGCCAGGAAGGCCGAGACCCACGCCATCGAGTTCTACGGAAAGGCCGTCGAGGTCGTGGAGGACAAGAACACCAAGGAGCTCCTGGCGGAACTCCGGGCCGAGGAGAGGGTCCACCTCGCCCGGATCGAGAAGCTGCTGAAGCACCAGCGGTAAACGGCCCCCACGGGCCAGACCACCATATCGGAGGGATCGATGCCGCTCAACCCCATGGACGTGATGCGGATGGCGCTGGACCGGGAGAAGATGGCCGTCCGGGACTACTCGGAGTTCGCGAAGTCGGCCGACGAGAAGGCCATCCGGGAAATGTTCCTCTTCCTGGCCGAGGAGGAGAAGAAGCACGTGAAGCTCCTCGAGGAAGAGATCGACCGGGAAGTCAACCGGGAGATGTAAAGGCCGGGCCCGGCCCGGCGGGGACGCACCGGGGGGCGCGAGTTGCTCACCCTCTACGATACCGTCGCGAGAAGGAAGGTCCCCTTCGCTCCGCGGCATCCCGGCCGCGCCGGGATCTACACGTGCGGGCCCACCGTCTACCGGTACGCCCACATCGGGAACTTGAGGACGTACCTCCTCACCGACCTGCTCGTGAGGACGCTGCGGTACTCGGGGTTTTCCACGTTCTCCGTCCAGAACATCACCGACATGGGACACATGCACCAGGAAGCGCTGGAGCAAGGCGAGGACAAGGTGATCGCCGCGGCCCGGGCGGCGGGAAAAAGCGCGCGTGAGATCGCGGCGTTCTTCACGGAGGCGTTCTTCCGCGACTGCGGACGGATGAATTTCCTTCCCGCGGACGTCTTTCCCCGGGCGTCGGAGCACGTTCCCGAGATGATCGCGATCGCCGAGGCCCTGGATCGACAGGGGGCTGCGTACGGCGGCAGCGGGTACCTCTACTTCGACGTGACGAAGGCCGCCGGATACGGCGAGATGTCGGGCGCCGTCCTCGGCGCCGGCGCTGCGGCGGCGCGCACCGACCCCGCCGTTCATCTCCACAAGAGGCGGCCGGAGGATTTCTCGCTCTGGCTCGCGGCGGAGCCCGGGCGGGAGTTCGCGTGGGACAGCCCCTGGGGACGCGGATGGCCCGGGTGGCACGTGGAGTGCGCGGCGATGGCGGTGAAGTACCTGGGGCCGGATTTCGATCTCCACGTGGGCGGCATCGACCTGCGCTTCCCCCACCACGAAAATTCGCGGGCCATGGCGATGACGGCGACGGGCGGGCGGTTCGCCGCGACCTGGCTCCACGCGGGCCATCTTCTCGTCGACGGGCACAAGATGTCGAAGTCGATGAACAACGAGTACGTGCTCGACGACCTCGCCGCCCGCGGCGCAGGTCCGCCGGAGTTCCGGTACCACTGCCTGACGGTCCATTACAGGACCCCGATGAACTTCACCTGGGAGGGGCAGGCGGCGTCCGCCCGGGCGCTGGCGCGGTTGCGCGACGCGTTCGCCCAGGACGCCGCGGGAGCCGGGGAGGCATCGGCGGTGCGGAGGGCGGACGGGTTCCGGCGCGCTTTCCGCGAGGCGATGGAGGACGACCTGTCCGCGCCGCGCGCCCTGGGCGTCGTCCACGAGGCGGCGCGCTCGGGGCTGCCCGGCGGCGTTCTCCGGCAGCTCGCGGCCGAGTGGGACGCGGTCCTGGGCGTGGGGCTCCTCGCGTCCGCCGGGACGGGGCGGGACGCCGGGGCGGAGCCGTCCGCGGAAGGCGTGCCGCCCGAGGTCGTCGAGCTTGCGGCCCGGCGCGCGGCCCGGCGCCGGGAGCGCGATTTTTCCGCGGCGGATGCGCTCCGCGACAGGATCCGCGCGGCGGGCTACGACGTCGTCGATGCCGGGGACGGCTTTTCCCGGATCAGGAGGCTGTAGATGATCCCGGTGAGAACGCTGGACGACCTGATGGAGGCCGCGCACGGGTACCAGCGGTCGATGGCGCTGTTTGCCGCCCTGAAACTCGGCGTGTTCGCCGCCCTCGCGCGCGGACGCGCGGACGCGGCGACGGTCGCGCGTCGCGTCGGCGCGGATCCCCGCCGGCTTGCCGTCCTGCTGGACGCGCTGACGGCGATGGGGCTCCTGCGCAAGGCCGGGGCCCGGTACCGGAACGCCGGGGTGGCGTCGTCGTTCCTGACCGACGGCCCCCGCTCCAAGGCCTCGATCCTGCTCCACCATCGCGACTGCTGGCGCGACTGGTCGCGCCTGGAGGAGACGGTCCGGGCAGGCCGGGAGGGGAGGCCCCTGGGCGGGGACGAGCAGGAGAATTTCATCCGGGGGATGGAGGACAACGCCCGGGAGCGCGCGGCGATGGTGGCGGCGACGTTCCGGCTTCGCCCCGGAGAGCGGCTCCTCGCCCTGGGGGGGGGGCCGGGGACGTACGCGGTCGCGTGGGCGCGCCGTTACCCGGAAGCCGTCGTGACGCTCTTCGACACCCGCGAAACGATCCGGATCACCCGCCGCATCCTCGTGGAGAAAGGCGCATCGCGGGCGGTCCGGCTGATCGGCGGGGATTTCCTCGCGGACGCCATCGGGGGACCGTACGACGTCATCTGGATCTCCCAGATCCTCCACGCCTACCCGGAGAAGGATTGCCGGGCTCTCCTGCGGAAGGCGCGCCGGGCGCTGGCGCCCGGCGGCCGCGTCGCGGTCCAGGAGTTCCTGATCGGCGAGGGCGGCGCGTCTCCGCCCGGACCGGCCTTCTTCTCGGTCCACATGGTTGCCGTGACCGAGGGCGGCCGGGCGTACTCGGCGCGCGAGGTCGCCGGGATGCTGCGGGCCGCCGGGTTCGGGAAGACGGCCTTCGAGGGAACCGACCCCCGGGGCGTGGGAATCGTCACCGCGCGCGCGTGACGCACGCCATCGCGCGAAATCCCCGGGCCTGTGTTAAACTCCTGCCTGATGAAGAGGGCATGGATCATCCTCGGTCTTTGCCTGTTCCTTGTCCCCGGCTGCGCGGACAAGGCGAAAAGCCCCGCGGAGCCGGGAACGTCGGGACGGACGCTCGTCATCGGCCTGATCCCGGAGCGGAACATCTTCAAGCAGCTCGAAAGGTATCAGCCGCTCGCCGACTATCTCCGCGGCAGGACCGGGATCGAGATCCGGCTCAAGGTGCTCTCCCGGTACGGGAACATCATCGACAACTTCAGGTCCGCGGGGCTTGACGGGGCCTTCTTCGGGAGCTTCACCTACGCCATCGCCCATGCACGGCTGGGCCTCTCCGTCCTGGCGCGGCCCGAGGACGCCCACGGGGTCTCCACCTATTACGGTCTCGTCTTCGTCCGCAAGGACAGCGGGATCGGGTCGGCGAAGGCGATGAGGGGGAAGCGATTCGCCTTCGTGGACAAGGCCACGACGGCCGGGTACCTCCTCCCCCTGGGATATTTCCGGGACAACGGGATCGCCGACTACAGGCGCTATTTCCGGGAGGCGTATTTCGCGGGAACGCACGAGGATGCCATCTACGACGTTCTGAACCGCAAGGCGGACGTCGGGGCTGCGAAGAACTCGGTGTACGAACGGCTGGCGCTCGCCGATGGCCGGATCACCCGCGACCTCGTGATTCTCGCACGGTCCCCGGAGGTGCCGGAGAACGGCCTCGCGGTGCGCGGCGACATCGAGGAGTCCGTCAAGAAGGCCCTGAGGGACGCGCTCGTCGGAATGGACGGGAACCCGGCGGGGCGGGAGGTCCTCGAGGCGTTCGGCGCCAGGCGCTTCGTCGCGACGAGCGACCGGGATTACCAGCCGGTCTTCGATTACGCGCGCGCCGTCGGGATCGATCTCACCCGGTACGACTACCGGAACGAGTGATGAAGAAGAAGTTCGTCGCGGGTCTCCTGGTCCTCCTCGCCGCGTTCGTCGTCGGCGGCGTCTACGTCGTCGTCGCGATCGAGTCCGCCGCGTCGCGGCTCGACGAGCTCGTCCGGCTCCACCAGGTCGAGATCCTGCGGGAGCACTACCTGATCCAGGTCAAGAGAGTCCAGTCCGACCTGGCCCTCCGGAACACCCGGTTCTCGAGGAATTTCGACACGGTCGTCACCGACGTGGTGAACATGGGCCGGGCCGTGGACGGGTGCTTCGGCTGCCACCATTCCCCGGCGGGCGAGTCGAGGCTCCGCGAGCTGAAGGACGAGACCGAGAGGTACGAGCAGGCACTGAGCCGCGTCCTGACCCTCCGGGCGAACTCGTCGCGGCTCGCCGAGGAGGAGGACAACGCCTTCCGGAGGGGCGAGGCCCTCATGGGGAAGGTCAGGGACATGATCGCGATGACGAGCGGCCGGCTGGGAGAGAGGATGCAGCGGTCCCTCGACAGGATCAGGAGCACGCGGTACGTCCTTTACGCGCTTCTCGGGCTCGGTCCCCTCCTGGCCGTCGGGACGGCATATACCTACCTGCGCGGAATCGGGGGCTCCGTCACGGTTCTCCGGGAGGCGACCGGGAAGCTCAAGGGAGGGGACTTCGACCATCGGGTCGCCGGGTTGAGAGGGGAGCTCGGCGAGCTGGCCGCGGACTTCAACGAGATGGCGGGCACGCTCCGGGAGCAGATGCGGACGATCCGGCGGACCGAGCAGATGGTGATGCTCGCGGAGCTCGCGGCGGGGCTGGCGCACGAGATCGGGAAGCCGCTCGCGGGGATCAAGGCGGCCGTGAACGACCTCGCCCGCGAGCCCCGCCTTTCCGCGGAGGACCGGGAGACGGTCGTCAGGGTGATCGAGGAGATCGGATGGCTCGAAACGCTGCTGCGGACCTTCCTGAATTTCGCGAAGCCGCAGAAGTCCGCCGGCGCCGAGGTGAACGTCAATAACCTGCTCGAGTCGACCCTCGCCTTTTGCCTGAAGCACGGGTTCCCGGGCTCACCGGCCAGGGACGACGTCCGGATCGTGAAGGAATTCTGTCCCCTTCCCGCGATGACCGCGGACCATCGGCAACTTCAGCAGTTGTTTCTGAACCTGTTCCTGAACGCCGTCGACGCCATGCCGGGCGGCGGCGTCCTGGGAGTCCGGACGTCCCTTGGCGAAGGCCCGGGGACGATCCGGGTCGAGATCTCGAACACTGGCGGAAGGAACGACGCCGGGGCGAAGGGAGCCGGTCTTTCGCTGTCCATCGCCAACCTGCTGGTCGAGCGGCAGGGCGGCACGATCGCCGCGGTGACGATTCCCGACGGCGGCACGGTGCTCACCGTGCGCCTGCCGGTCAGGCCCCCTGGGGAACCGCCGGCGTCGTGAACGAAAGCCCGGCCCGGAAACCGCCAGGCGTCATGGTCGTCCAGCGGACTTCCGCCGTGGCGTGTTGACGGACGAGGTGCAGGAACGGGTCGGCGGCATTCGCGTCGCCGTTCCTCACGCGGACGACCTGACCCGCCGCGAGCGGGTATCCCGTCGCAACGCGGATCCCCCCGTTTCCCACGTCCTCGGCGAGCCCGCTTAATTTGTCGATGTCGAACCCGGCTCCCGGGGGCACGGGCGCCAGGAGCGAGATCCGCACGGGAACCCGGCAGGCGTGGCGGGGATGCTTGCGCGGGACGGGATAATCCCGGAACATGTCCAGGACGCGCGCGCGGATCATCGACGGATCGAACGGTTTTTCGAAGAGCTGGTCGGCCCCCGCCGCGATCGCCCGCCGGATGTTGGCCGGACTGGCATCGGCCGTCACGACGATCACTCGCGTTGCGGGCGAGAGCCGCTTGAGCTCTTCGAGGATCTCCAGCCCGTTCGCGTCCGGAAGGTTGACGTCCAGGATCGCGACATCGTACGTCGCGGCGCGGAGCCTGCGGCTCGCGACCTGCCCTTCATGGCAAAGGGTGACGGCGACGCCGCCGGCGGAGAGCTCCTGCTGAAGGGCCCAGCCGATCAGCCGGTCGTCATCGACGATGAGCAGGCGCAATCCGGATGTCGGGATGTCGGGCATGTCGGCGAGAGTGCAAATTGGGTGCCGCGCGGGAGTTTATTGGCCCTCGATCTGAGATGTCAAGGATTTCCGATACTTGGCGGTATGTCCGCTTTCCGGCCGGCCCGAACGGGACAGAATGATGAGTGATTCCGCGACGCCCGATGCTCAGATCGCGCAAAAAAATACACGAACCGGGACTTCCCGCGAGCGGGAAACCCCGGTTCGATTGCCTTCCGATGGTGGGCGCTACAGGATTTGAACCTGTGACTTCCACCGTGTGAAGGTGGCACTCTACCGCTGAGTTAAGCGCCCGCGGAAATTCCCATTTTACCCGGGACTGCGTTTCCCGCAAGCGGATTCTTGAGCGGATTCCCGGGATGGCGAATCCGCCGGAGCGCCCGGAGCGCGGGAAGGGAATGCCGCGGATCGCGGGATCAGAACGACAGCTGCGCGCCCGCGTACGGCCCCTTCATCTTGAGCTCGGCGACGATGTCGTCCTCGTCCACCTTCATGTCGACGTAACGGTAGCCGCCCTGGATCCGGAAGAACGGAAACGGAGCGAACGACGCGAAGACATCCCCCTCGTAGAGGTGGTTCCCGGAATAGGCGATCCCGGTCACGCGCGCGTCGGCGCGCAGGACGTTCTTGAGCACGCCCGCGCCCGCCGCCAGCCCGGCCATCGGAATCGGGGCCTTGAAGTCCTTCGTTTCCGCTGCTCCCGAGCCCTTGATTTCCACGGTTCCGTCGACGTACTTCACCTTGACGATCAGTCCGAGGTTGAAGCTCGCGGCGACGACGTCGGGCCGCAGCAGGTCGATCTGGATGTCGCCGTCGAGCATCGTGACATCGAGGGCC
>JBLNEU010000324.1:0-11411 GCA_050263015.1 Deltaproteobacteria bacterium
GTACTGCACGAGCTCCGTGGCCACCCGCTTTCCCCCGAGGTCCTCGATGCGCCGGATCGGCGAGTCGTGGGGCACCGCCACGACCCAGCGGACGGGGCGCAGCCCCCCCTTCGCGTAGTTCAGGGGACAGACCTCCTTCACCCGGGCGTTCTGCTCGAGGACCCAGTCCCTCCCGGTGAGCCCCAGGTCGAGGATCCCGTCCTGCACGTACCTCGCCATCTCCTGGGCCCGGATCAGGAGTCCGGAGATCTCGTCGTCGTCGATCGAGGGGATGTAGCTGCGGGACCCCGCGGAGACGGTGAATCCCGCCTTCCGGAACAGCTTGAACGTGGATTCCTGCAGGCTGCCCTTGGGCAGCCCCAGGCTTAAGACCTTGCCGGACTTCTCCTTCATGGCGCTCCTCGCGTACCGATGGCGATAAGGTTGGATATGTTACCCGCGCGCCGGGCCGAAGGCAACAGCGATCGCGACAGGGATCGCGACGGGGGGATCGCGGACCGGGTCACTTCGGGCAGAGCTCCGAGGCCTGGGAAGCCGCGGCGTCCTCCTTCGCGATCTTCCGGATCGCGCGCTCGGCGGCCTGGCGGACCTGGGGATCCCTGTCGCTCGCCAGGTCCCGCAGCGGCCGCATCACGCGGTCGAGGCCGATCTCCCCGAGTGCCGTGGCGGCTCGCG
Source organism: Deltaproteobacteria bacterium (assembly GCA_050263015.1). Lineage (GTDB taxonomy): Bacteria > Desulfobacterota > Deferrimicrobia > Deferrimicrobiales > Deferrimicrobiaceae > JBLMWX01. The sequence goes on from JBLNEU010000324.1 coordinate 676, forward strand.
CGCGGACGGCGGGATTGTCGTCCTGGGTGGAGATGAGAAGCGGCTCCACCGCGATCTCGCCCATCTGGGCGAGGACGACCCCGGCCACGTAGCCGAGACGCTCGTCGCCCAGCAGGCGCATGATCGGATAGACCGCGCGGATGTCCTTGATCTGCCGCATGGTGCACAGCGTCGAGATCCGGGTCGCGATGTCCTCTTCCGTCCCCAGGGTTTCGAGGCAGCCCGCGAGCACCCGGTCGCCCAATCCCTCCAGAACATACTGTTTCCAGTAGTCGAGCTCGGGATCGCTGGTCCTTCGCAGGAGCGGCCGGATGTTGACATCCCCGAACTGGCGGAGGGCGAGCACGCAGAGCCACCGGATGTCCGGGTCCCGAAGCCCGTTGACCAGCGCCTCGATGGAGGCGGGATCGGCCAGGACCATGACGGCCGCCACCGCGGCCACCTTCACGTCGTGCTCCGGGTCGCGCATCGCGTCGATGAGGAGTGGACCGGCCGGGCGGTGCCTCCCCTTCCGGAACGCCGTCGCCGCGCTGATCTTCTGCAGCGTGTTGCCGTTCCTCAGGAGCCGGGAGAGGTGGCCTGCCCCCGCCTCCGGCATTCTTCCGAAGACGTCGGTCACCGCTTCCCGGACGGTGGATTCCGGGTCGTCCATGCGCGCGGCCAGATCGTCGAGAACGGACGGCAAGTCGGTGTCCCCCAGGGTGAGGATGGCGTAGTAGCGGACGAGGGGGGAAGGATCCTCCAGCGACTTGTTCAGGTAGGTCAGGGATTCCCGCGTGCCCATCGTCCCCAGCGCGCGGATCGCGGCGACCCGGACGTCGTCGGGCTTTCCGTAATCGAGCAGGGAGGCCAGGGCGGGGATCGACGCCGACCCGAACTTCGGCAGCGCCTCGATGGCGGCGTCGCGGATCAGCGGCACGGCGCTGTCCGCCTTGGCGCGGACGAGGCGATGGGCCCCCTCGCCGCCGAACTGGGCGATCGTCTGGATCGCCTGGACCTGGACGCCCGGATCCGGGTCGGACAGCGCCTCCTGGATCGAAGGAGCGGCCGCGCGTGCCTCGAGCTGCCTCAGGATGAACAGCGCGTTGCGCCGGACCGTCGGGTTCCGGTGCTTGAGGGCAAGGACCGACTCGCGGACGGCGGGGCTTCCGATGTTGATGAGCGCGCCGCTCGCGAGCCACCTCACGTTGTCGTCGGCGAGGGCGTTGATCAGGGGATCGACCGCGGGCTCCCCGAGGTCGACGAGGCGCTTCATCGCGTGGCTGCGCACGGCGAGATCGCGGTCCTTGAGATGCGGAAGGATCTCCCGGGCGGCGTCGGCCCCGCCTTTGCCGAAGAGGCGGTCGATCTCGGCCATTCTCGCGGACGGGGAGTCGTCCGCCCCGCCCTCCGCGGGCAGGGCGCGGGGAGACGCCGCGAGCGAGAGAAGAACGCCGAGAACGATGAGGACGCTTCTGATCACCCGGACCTCCGCCGGCGGATTCGGCCCTGCGCCCACTCTATTCCGTTTGACGGCCGCCGGCAACGCGCCTGTACAATGGGGCGTCATGCGAGGCGAGGACGCCCTGATCATCATGGCGAAGGTCCCGCGGCCGGGGAACGTCAAGACCCGGCTCATGCCGCGCTTTTCCGCCCGGGACGCGGCCGCGCTCTATGCCTGCATGCTCGCCGACACGGCCGAGGAGATGGCGTCTCTTTCGGGTGTCCGGAGGTACCTCTTCCGCGCTCCCCCCGGCGGACCCGCCGGCTTCGACGCGGCGCCGTATGCCGGCTACGCGGTGCGGCCGCAGTCGGCGGGCGACCTCGGCGAGCGGATGGCGCGCGCCGCGGCAGCAGTCTTCCGGGAAGGCGCCTCCCGCGTGGCGGTGATCGGCGCCGACTGTCCCGCGCTCTCCGCCTCCCGCGTTCGTGAGGCGTTCCGCGAAATCGCGGCCGGCGCCTCGGTCGTCCTGGGCCCCAGCGCCGACGGAGGGTTCCACCTCGCGGCGTTCGCCGCGTCCGGGCCGACCGTCTTCGGGGGGATCGCCTGGGGAACGGGGACGGTGCTTGCCGGAACCGCGGCCCGCTGCCGCGACGCCGGGCTCCCCTATGCGCTCCTGCGCGTCGAGCGCGACCTGGACACGGCCGAGGACGTCGAGACCTTCTCCCGCTGGGCCCGGGCTCACCCCCTCCCCTCCTGCCCCCGGACCCGCCGGTGGATCACCCGCCTTCGGGGACGACCCGCCATTTCCCCCCGGGCGGGGTGAGTTCCCGTCCTCCGGCCAGATCCACCACTTCGGTCTTGAGGACGACCTCGTCGAGCCCGGCCTTCGGGGCCTCGATCTCGAAAGCTCCCGTCTCGCCGCGCAGAAGCGCCCCCTCCCCGCGAAACTCGGTCTTCGGGAAGATCCGTTTCCGGTACCGGCGGCCGTCCCGGTAGGCGAACTCCACCATCACGCCGATCGACTTCATGGAGAGATCCGGGACGTCGTCGCCTTCGTTCGTCACCGTCCCCCGGACGAGGACGACGCTCCCCTCCTTCGCCAGGGTCGCCTTCACGGGAAGGGCGGGGTTGGGCGAAACGGTCATCCGGACCCCCACCCAGCGCTGGTAGATGATGACGAGAATCACGAGGGCGAGAACGATCGGCGCCGCGGCCTTGATCCACTTGCCGTACCGGTCCCAGAAGCCGTCCTCGGGGATGCGCCCCACCGCGCGCATGGGGCGCCGGGCCGGCGCCGCCGCATCGTCCACCGCGGGAGGATCCAGCGCTTTCCTGCAGTGGGGACAGGCGGCGTCGCCCACCTGGACCCGCAGCGTGCAGTAGGGACAGGACGCGTACTGCGGGCTTTCGGGTTCGGAATCCGGCTTCTTCTCCATGGCGTCCTCTCCGGGTCTCAGGCCGTCGCGCGGCCCCTCCGGAACAGGTATTCCACGACGAGCCGGACCGGCGCTCCCGTCGGTCCGGCCGCGTAGCCCATCTTCTCCTTTTCCATCCAGGCGACGCCGGCGATGTCGAGGTGGACCCACGGAACGTCTCCGACGAACTCCTTCAGGAAGCATCCTCCCGTGATGGCGCCCGCCTCCGCCCCGCCGATGTTCTTGAGGTCGGCCACGTCGCTCCTGATCTGCTCGGAATATTCCTCGAAGAGGGGGAGCGGCCACGCCCGCTCGCCGGACGCGTCCGAGGCCTCCCTCATGCGCGCGAGAAGCGCCTCGTCGTTCCCCATCATTCCCATCGCGACGCTCCCGAGGGCGACCACGCACGCCCCCGTCAGCGTGGCCGCGTCGATCACCGCGGCGGGACGGTACCGCCGGATCGCGTACGCGATGGCGTCGGCAAGGATCAGCCGCCCCTCGGCGTCGGTGGAGAGGACCTCCACCGTCTTCCCCGTCATCATCCGGATCACGTCGCCCGGACGGTACGCGGTCCCGGACGGCATGTTCTCGACCGCCGGGACGACCGCGACGACGTTCCTCCGGATCCCGAGGGACGCCGCGGCGCGCAGGGCCGCCAGCATTCCCGCCCCGCCCGCCATGTCGTACTTCATCTTCTCCATTCCCTCCCACTTCTTGAGGGAGATGCCGCCGGTGTCGAACGTGACCCCCTTGCCGACGAGCGCCGTCCAGGGACCGCCCGGCCGGCCGCCGCGGTACTCCGCGACGATGAGACGCGGGGACACCGCGCTTCCCTTGCCGACGGCGAGGATGCCTCCCATCCCGAACGCCCCGATCCCGCGTTTCCCGTAGACGCGGACGCGGATCTTCCGGCCCGCGGCCCGGTCGAGGCCCGTCGCCAGGCCCCTGGCCGCCCGGGCCAGCCCGTCGGGCCTCAGGTCCGCCGGAGGGGACGCGACCAGGTCCCGCGCCCAGTTGATCGCCTCGCCGAGGCGCGCGCCGGCGGCAAGCCCTTCCCGGATCCGGGCGGCCGGACCGCCCGGGCGCTCGACGATCGCGTACCGCGCCAGGCGGCTGCCCTTCTCGGACTTGTACCGGTCGTACTCGTATCCGGCGAGGGCCGCGCCAAGGGCCGCGAAGCGGGATGCCTCCTCGGGGTCGAGGCCGCCCGATCCCGCGCCGTGGAGCACCGACGCGATGGACGACAGCTTGAGCTTCTTCGCCGCGCGGACGGCGGGGAGCGCCGCCTGCCGGACGCGGTCCGGGGTCAGCTTCTCCCTGGGCCCGAGCCCGACCACCAGCACCCGCGGCGCGGCGATGCCCTTGACGGGTCGCAGAAGGAGCGTCTCGCCCCATTTCCCCCGGAGATCCCCGTCGCGAACCGCCGCGGAAATGGAGCCGCCGATCGCCTTGTCGACGGCGCCGGTCGCGCCGCCCGGGGCCTTCACGCCCTCGAACAGGTTGACGACGACCATGTCCGCCCTGGCCCGGACGATGTCGCCGATCGCGAGCTCGATCTTCATGTCATATCCCCAGGTACGCTTCCTTGACGTGGCTGTCGCTCAGGAGCTCCTGCCCGGTCCCCGAGAGGACGATTCGGCCGTTCTCGAGGACGTAGGCGCGATGGCACATCGCCAGGGTCTGCCGCACGTTCTGCTCGACGAGGAGGACCGTCACGCCCGACTGGTTGATCCTCTTGACGATCTCGAAGACTTCCGAGACCAGGATGGGCGCGAGCCCGAGCGAGGGCTCGTCGAACATGAGGAGCTTCGGCAGGGCCATCAGCCCCCGGCCGACGGCGCACATCTGCTGCTCGCCCCCGGACAGGGTCCCCGCGGCCTGCCTGCGGCGCTCGCGCAGCCGCGGAAAGAGTCCGTAGACCCACTCGAGGGTCTCCGCCCGCTTCCGCTTCGCCTCGGGAGCGAGCGACCCCATGACGAGGTTCTCCTCCACGCTCATCTCCCGGAAGAGCCGGCGCGCCTCCGGGACGTGGACCACTCCGTGCCGTATGACCTTGTCGCCCGGAACCTCGTCGAGGCGGACGCCGTCGAAGCTGATCGTGCCGGCGCGCGGCCTGAGGATCCCCGAGATCGTCTTGAGGGTCGTCGACTTGCCCGCGCCGTTGGCCCCGACGAGGACGAGGATCTCCTTCTCCTTGACCTCGAAGGAGACGTCCCAGAGGACCTGCATGTCCCCGTAGAATACGTCGATCCCCTCGACCTTAAGCATAGTCCTTCCCCAGGTACGCCTCGATGACCGCCTTGTTCCCGGCCACCTCGGCCGGGGTTCCCTCCGCGATCGTCTGCCCGAAGTTGATCGCGTGGATCCGGTCGGAGATCGTCATGATCACGTGCATGATGTGCTCGATGATGATGACCGTCGTGCCGTTGTCCCGGATCTTCCTGATGAGGTCGATCGCCTCGATGAGCTCGGTCGGATTGAGCCCGGCCGCCGTCTCGTCGAGGAGCAGGAGGTCCGGCCTCGTGGCCATGGCCCGGGCGATCTCGAGCCGCTTGCGGCCGGCGATCGGCAACGCCTTCGCCAGGACGTCCCTGACCCCGGTGAGGCCGCAGAACTCGATGGTCTTGAGGGCCGCGTCGCGCGCCTCGTGGAGGGCGGCGCAGCGGGAGAACGCGGCCGCCGTGACGTTGTCCAGGACCGTCATCCTCCCGAGCGGCTTGACGACCTGGAAGGTCCGGCCGATCCCGAGCCTGCAGATCCGGTGCGTCGGCAGCCGGTGGATCTCGCGGTCCCCGTAGACGACCCGCCCCGAGGTGGGACGGTGGTACCCGCTGATCATGTTGAAGATCGTCGTCTTGCCCGACCCGTTCGGCCCGATCAGGCCGAAGATCTCCCCCCGGCGGACCTCGAAGCTCACGCCGTTGACCGCGGCGAGGCCACCGAAGTACTTGACGAGACTGTCGACCTCGAAATACGACACGCGGCTTCCCCTCACGTCCCCGCGCCGATGCGGAAGACCGACTTCCTGATCTTGGGCCAGTCGCCGACGATTCCGTTGGGCAGCACGAGGATGACGACGACGACGAGAATGCCGAAGCCGAGCACGTGGGCGTGGGTCACGACCTCCACGACTTTCGCGACGGACGCCGAGTCCGAGAAGCTTCCCAGGAACTTGAAAAGGCCGAAGAACCCCGACCGGAAAAGCTCCTGGACGGTGACCATGATGAACGCCCCGACCGCCGGCCCGTACACCGTCCCGACGCCCCCGACGATCCCCACGAGGATGGCCATGATCGAGATGTCGTGGAGGGAGAAGACGACGTCGGGGTCGATGAAGCCCATGTAGTTCATGTAGAGGGACCCGGCGATCCCGGTCCAGAACGCCGCGATGGCCAGCGAGATCATCTTGTAGAAGTGGGTGTTGATCCCCAGGCTTTCCGCAGCGTCCTGGTCCTCCCGGATCGAGACGAAGTAGTAGCCGGGCTTCGCGTGAACGATCCACTGGAGGGTGGCGATGCTCGCCACGGCCATGGCGAGGGCGATGTAGTAATAGGGGGTCTTCGAGACGAAGGACGGCATGATGAGGATGCCGACCATCCCCCCGGTGAAGCTCTCGGCGATCGTCGCGCCGTGCCGGAGCACCTCGTTGAGGGCCAGGGTCGCCAGTGCGAAGTACGCTCCCCGCATCCGGAAGCAGATCCACCCGAAGGGGAGCCCGACCGCGACGGCCGCGAACCCGCCGAGGGCCAGCCCCCACCAGGGCGAGACCGCGAAGTGCTTGAAGAGCAGGCCGGCCGCGTAGGCGCCGCTGCCGAAGAAGGCGGCATCCCCGAAGGAGACCTGTCCGGTGTACCCGGCGATCAGGTTCCAGGCGGAGCCGATGACGACCCACATGAGGAACAGGATCATCAGGTGCAGGTAATAGTTGTCCGAGACGACGAGGGGAACGACGGCCAGCAGCGCCAGGAGGAGCAGGGGAATGACGTTCTTCCTCACGGGCCGTCCCGGCCTTCTAGACCTTCGTCAGGCGCTTGAAGCCGCCCGGGAGGAAGAGCAGGACCAGGATGAAGATCGTCATCCCGATGATGTTCTCGTAGTCCATGCTCAGGTACGTGGCCCCGAAGCTCTCGGCCAGTCCCAGCGTGACGCCCCCGAAGATCGCCCCCACGGTCGATCCCAGTCCCCCGAGGATCGTGATGATGAAGGCCCGGGCCGTGAAGGGCCCGCCGATGTCGGGGAAGACGTAGTAGACGGGGGCGAGAAGGACCCCCGCCGCCGCGACGAGGGCGGCGCCGAGGCCGAAGGTGACGATGGTGATGCGGCCGCTGTTGACTCCCATCAGGACCGCCGCGTCCTTGTCCTGGGCGACGGCCCGGATGGAGCGGCCGACGTCCGTCTTGACGAGAAAGAGGAACATGAGGACCGTGAAGGCGACGGCGATCGCGAAGGCGATCGTCAGCGCCATGCTGAACGAGATGTTCCCCAGGAAGAAGGTGGCGTTCGAGTAGCTCGTCGTGACCGACTTGTAGTCCGACTTGAAGATGAAGCGGGCGATCTCCGTCAGGACCATGCCGATGCCGACGGTCATGAGCACCTGGTTCTCGGGAAGAATCGTGTCGGCCTTGATGAGGGGATTGAGCAGGTACCTCTGGATGGCCGCCCCGAGGAGGAAGAGGGCCGGCATGGCGATGAACAGGGCGATGTACGGGTCGACTCCGGCGAGGCTGAGGACGTAGGCGACGTACATCGCCACCATCATGAGCTGCCCGTGGGCCAGGTTGATGATCCCCATCACGCCCATGATGAGGCTCATCCCGATCCCGATCAGGGCGTAGAGTCCGCCCTTCAGGATGCCGGCGACGAGCGTCTGCAGGAATACGTCCATGGCCGCTCCGTGGTCGTCAGTTGCCGCCGCAAGACGACATGGAACCGGCGGGGCGGTCGACCACGCCCCGCCGCATCACACCCGTAAAACCGGAACCCCGGGCTACTTCCGCTCCCGCCACTTCGGAACGGGATAGACGTACTTCTTCTTCGCCACCTGCTTCGGCCAGACGGTCTCGAGGTTGCCGTTCTGCCACTGGACGAGGAAGGTCGGAAGCTTGTTCTGCTGGGTCTTCTTCCCGTAGGACACGAACTTGACCGGCCCGAAGGCGGTCATCATGTCAGTCGCGGCCAGGGCGTCGCGGACATCCTTGGCGGCCAGGCTCTTCGCCCGCTTGAGGGCGTCGGCGACGACGTACAGCGACGCGTACGCCTCGGCGCCGTGGTACTCCGTGTCCTCCTTGAACTTCTTCGCGTACTTGTCGAAATATTCCCGCGCGCCCGGGTACGGGCTGTTCTCGGACCAGAGGGTGGCCGAGTAGACGAAGTTGGCCGCGTCGCCGGCGTTCTTGGCGAACTCGGGAAGGGTGAAACCGGCACCTCCCCCGATGAAGATCTTCGCGTTGAGGTCGAGCTCCTTGGCCTGCCGCATGAGGAGTGCCGCGTCCATGACGTAGGAAACCATGTAGACGAGATCGGGGTTCATCGCCTTCACCTTGGTCAGGAGCGGCTTGAAGTCGACGGCCCCCTTGTTGTACCCCTCCTTGAGGAGGACCTTGACCTTCATCGCCTCGCAATCCTTCTCGAAGGACTTCGAGCTGGACTGGCCGAAGAGGGAGTTCTCGTAGAGGATGACCGCGGTCTGAGGCTTGACGTTCTCCTCGAGGAAGGTGACTACGGACGCCGGGTATTCGCTCGCCGGCGGATTGATCCGGAAGATGTGGTCGTACCCCTTCTCGGTGATGTCGTCCGCCGAGCCGGTCGTCACGAGGAACGGCATCTTGAACTGCTGGGCGACTGCCGTGACCGCCGCGGTGACCGAGCTCGAGTACCCGCCGGTCAGGACCGCGACCTTGTCGCGCGAGATCAGCTTCTCGACCGCGGACCTGCCGACGTCCGGCTTCCCCGTGTCGTCCTCGAAGAGGAGCTCGATCTTGTTCCCCTTGACTCCGCCCTTGGCGTTGATCTCTTCGGCCGCCATCTCGAAGGAACGCTTCTCGATCTCACCGAACTTGGCCTGGTCGCCGGTCAGGGGCAGCACGATCCCCACCTTGATGGACGCCGCCGGGGCGGCGATCCCGATGCAGAGAAACAGCGCCGCCATCAAGGTCGCGATCAGCAGTCTTTGGCTCGTTCTCATTGGGTACCCTCCAGTTCGGTCTGCATTTCGGCAAGGCGACGGCGGAGAAGCGCCGCCGTTCCTTAATACTAAATCGTACGGGGCGGCGAAAATCAACCTCCATCTGCCGCGCGTCCGCCGGGAACCGCGGCGGGCCGTGACCGCGAGGTCCGTGGGGGGGGGCGGCGTTGACATTTGGGGGAGGCTATACTACCGTCGATTTCATGCCCCTGTCGCGTCGTCTGGCCGCCGGGATCGCCCTGCTCCTCCTCCTCGCCGCGTGTTCCGAAAAGCTCTCCAGGCAGACGGGGCTCAAGGACGGGGACCTTCTCGCGCGCGGGCAGCGGCATTTCGACCGGAAGAAATACGGACCCGCGATCGAACATTTCCAGCTCCTCCTCGAACGGTTCCCCGCGTCGCCCCTGGCGGCGCGCGCCCAGCTGCTCCTCGCCGACGCGCGGATGCAGAAGAAGGACGACATCGAGGCCGAGGTGGCCTTCGACGACTTCCTGCGCCTTTACCCGGCCAGCGACAACGTCCCCTATGCGCTCTTCCGGAAGGGGGAGCTCCTCGCCCGCCAGGTCGGCGACCCGGCCCGGGACCAGACCAAGACGCACGAGGCGGTCAAGACGTTCACGCAGCTGCTGGACAAGGATCCGAAGGGGCCCCACGCGGCGCAGGCCGGCGAGCGCGTCCGGGAGCTCCGCGGGCGGCTGGCCGCCCACGAGGAGAGGGTCGTCTCCCATTACCTCAAGCGCAGGCAGTACGACAGCGCGGAGGCCCGCGCCCGGCGGGCGCTCGGGGAATATCCCGACACGAAGGAGACGCCGCGGCTCATGGCGCTCCTGGCAGAGGCGCTCGACCGGGGAGGCCGGAAGGCGGAGGCCGCCGAGGTGCGGAAGAGCGTTGCCGAAAAATTCCCCGAAAGCGGGGTGACAACGCGATGAGCAGGGAGCTGGCGACTCTGATCACGATCGGGAAGCGGGCGTTCGAGGAGAAGGACCTCTTCCGCGCCGAGAAGCTGCTCAGGGAGGCGCTCGAAAGCGGGGCGAATTACCCCGACATCCACCACACCCTGGGACTCATCTACCATCAGTGGGGGAAGCTCCACCAGGCGATCGAGCATTTCGAGAAGGCCCTGGCGGCCAACCCGAAGTACACGGAGTCGCTCCTGTCCCTCTCCATAACGCTCAACGACCTCGGCCGCTACGAGGAGGCCCGCGACGCCTACCGGCGGGCGAACGAGTCGGTCGTCCGCCCCGGAGGGGAGGCGACGCCGGGAAACCTGTTCCGGGGGAAGATCGCGAACCTGCACGCGGAGCTGGGGAAGCTGTACCTGGCCCTGGGGCAGCACGAGGAGGCGATCCGCGAGTACAGGAAGTCGCTCGCCGTCGCGCCGGAGTTCCCCGACCTGCGCGTGAAGCTCGCCGTCGCGCTTCGCGAGGCGGGACGGCTCTCGGAGGGGCTTCGGGAAATCGAGCGCGCCCTGGAGGAGCACCCGGGGGGACTCGCCGCCCTCGTCCAGCATGGGATCCTGCTGTATCTCCTCGGCCGGAAAGACCAGGCGCGGCGCGCGTGGGAGGAGGCGCTCTACCGGGATCCGCTGAACAAGCTCGTCCAGCTCTACCTCAACACCCTGTCCCGGGAAGCCGCCGCGGAGTAGATGCTCCACTTCACGAACGGGTGACGTATCCCGCTACCGGCGCCCGGAAGTCGCTGCGCCTCCGGGGGGCTC